>JAUWZB010000044.1 GCA_030615555.1 Dehalococcoidales bacterium | reverse complement strand
AATGTTAAGAAAAGACAGCGAGGTTGTGGTCAGAACTGAGCACCTCACCAAGAGATTTGGCAATCTGGTAGCAGTAGAAGACCTGAACCTGGAGATTCATCAAGGTGAGGTCTTCGGTTTTCTAGGACCTAATGGCGCTGGCAAGAGCACCACCATCGGGATGATGCTGGGACTTATCGAGCCCACAGCAGGTCAGGTGGAGGTCTTTGGGCTGGATGTTCGAAACAACTTGGCTAGCATCCTGCCCAGGGTAGGAGTTTTGATGGAGAACCCCGGCTTTTATCCTTATCTTTCAGGATGGGATAACTTGCATCTTTTTGCTCGAGTCACCGGTGGGGTAGCCGATCACCGGATCGAACAGCTTCTGGAGCTAGTAGAATTATCAAGCCGTACCAAAGACAAGTTTAAAACCTATTCTCAGGGGATGAAGCAGCGGCTAGCCATCGCCTGCGCTTTGCTCCATGATCCCGAGTTTATCATCTTAGATGAGCCAACCAGTGGTCTGGATCCAGCGGGGATGAAGGAAATTCGTGACCTTATCATAAGGCTAGGCCAGGAAGGCAAGACCGTCTTTCTCAGCAGCCACCGGTTGCACGAGGTAGAGCAGGTCTGCGGTCAGGTAGCTATCATTAAACAGGGCAGGATGATTGCTCAGGGGATGATGAAAGACCTCCTTAAGCGCGGAGAGATGCTGCAATTGAGAGTCACCGAACCAGATAGGGCAATGGCAGTTCTGCGAGAAGAAAGCTGGATTTCATCCCTTGCCAGAGAGGATGATCTGCTGCTGTTGGGTGTTTCGGCAGAGAGAGCTACCGAGGTAAGCGCCCTTTTGGCCAAAAACAGCATCTTTGTCTCAGAGATGAAAACCAGAGAGGATACGCTGGAGAGCTTCTTCTTGGAAATGACGGCGGAGGGCAGATGACTAGGCTGATCAGGGTTGAGCTTTTCAAGCTGCGCAAAAGGATGATGACCTGGATTCTGCTTGTTGTCTTGGTCGCCTTCTTCTGCATGATCTTCCTGGGCATGTACGCTGCCGCAGGGAGTGCGCCACACGATATGCCAGGAGAAGGTCTTGAGGCGCTCAAGGCTTTACTTCAATTCCCCGATGCTTTCAACATGATCTTCTCCACAGCCCAAAGCATTGGAGGCATCCTTCTTATTATCCTGGCAGCATCAGCGGTAGGCAGCGAGTATGGCTGGGGCACGGTCAGGCAGATGCTGAGCAGGAGGGGGATCAGGTCTCATTACCTTGGGGCTAAAATAGTTAGTTTTATTATTATCGCTCTCATAGGAATAGTGATCTCTTTAATCGTAGGGGTTGCCCTAGCTTCATTTACCACCATCCAGCTAGCAGGAAGCATCAATTGGGACTTTATGTCTGCCTCCTATGTTGGGGAGTTATTTAAGATGTTTGGATGGACAGCCTTCGCCCTTTTGGTCTACATCCTGTTGGCTGTTCTTTTTGCCGTTGTAGGTCGCTCAGCACTGGTGGGCATAGCTGGGGGCTTGGGCTACTATTTTGTGGAACGCATTGCTATCGCCATCTTCACTGGAGCGGGCGGATGGTTAGCTGAAATCCCTAACTACTTGATTGGTCAGAATATAAACGCTTTAATGCCTGCCGGGCAAGCAGGTGGCCCATTCATGACTACAGGCACTTTACCCAGTCTGCTTCACGCCTCAGTAACCTTGACCATTTATTGCCTCGTTTTTCTAGCTTTATCCCTATACCTGTTCCAAAAGAGAGATATAACTGCTTAGCCCGCTGAATCAAAGGTTAGAGATTCCAAGCTAGAACCTACTAACCCATTGACAAAGGTGGCACCAATGGTAAGATAATTATGGGCATATGCTCATAATTCACACAAAATTAAGGAAATGACGCTGAAAGTGGAAAGGGCGGCGCAATGGAAGCTAATCACCAAAGAACTCTCAAGACATATTCCCTTTACCGCTTTTGGGGCGTTAACAGGCCTCATTGTCCTGGTCATCATAGTTTTTGGCAGCGTTCCTCACGGGATTTCCGAGACAGTTTTTTACACCTTACATCCCATCCATGTTTTATTGAGCGCTCTGGTGACCACAGCTATATATAGACTACATGGCAAGGGTAAACTCTGGGCGGCGATCCTGATTGGTTATACCGGGGCAATCGGGATCGCGACATTAAGCGATGCGATAATTCCCCACCTAGAAGCGGCGTTATTTCACATTGAAAGTAAGCCCTTTTGGCCGCCGCCTTTTATCGAGAAATGGTGGCTGGTAAACCCCCTGGCATTCCTGGGCATTGCAATTGCTTATTGGCGACCAACAACCAGATTCCCGCACGCCGGACATGTTTTGTTAAGCACCTGGGCCTCGTTATTCTACTTCACCGCATTCATGGCAGCAGATTGGATTCCGCTGTTCCCCCTTATCTTCCTGTTCTTATTCCTTGCAGTGTTGATTCCCTGCTGTGTGAGCGATATAGTATATCCCCTGCTATTCGTAAGAGGGGACAAAGGGCATAATAAAGGGGAATCTAGCGAAAGGTGTTGATTTGCTATATAATCGAGACACATTCATCAAGCGAGGAGGAATTCCAATGCGCGTTCTTCTCATGAGTACTCCCTATCCCCTTGAAGAGAACCCCATTCCCCCCCTCTCCTTGAGCTACCTCGCCGCAGTGCTCCAAAGGGAAGATATTGAGGTCCAGATCCTGGACCTTCTGGTAGCCAAGAATTCAGCCCGTAAGATCAGGGGTAAGCTTGAGGAATATCAGCCTCAGGTGGTCGGCGCTACCTCCGTAACCCTGAATTACCCCATTGCTGCCAGAAACCTGAAGGTATGTAAGGATTTCGACCCCCGTATCGTTACCATGCTCGGTGGTCCCCATGCAAGCTTCGCCCTTAAGGAGACCCTCCTTCGTGCCCGCTGGATCGATGTGGTAGTCATCGGGGAGGGGGAGAAGACATTGGTCGAGCTCGTGAGGGCCTTGGAGAAAGGCAATGACGTTCGACAGGTGGCTGGGATCGCCTTCCGTGAGGATAATAGCGTGGTAAAAACCGAGCCTCACCCCCTTATCGAGGACCTGGATGAACTCCCCCTTCCAGCGCGTAATCTCTTACCCCTCTCCAAGTACCGCGCCCTGGGCGCTCCCTGCACTGTAGTCACCAGCAGGGGTTGCCCCTACCGCTGCATCTTTTGTTCCGGGCCCAGGCTCTTCGGGCGCCGGGTCCGCTTTCGCGACCCCAAGCTGGTGGTCAATGAGATAGAGCAGCTCCATAAAGAGTTCGGCTTCGTGAAGATAAACATCGTCGATGATACCTTCACCCTTAACCACCGCCACGCGCGAGCGGTCTGTGATGAAATCATCAGGCGCAATCTTAAGTTCCGATGGAATGTCTTTGCGCGCGCCGATACCGTAACCGAGGATTTACTGAAGAGCATGAAAGAGGCTGGCTGCACCTGGCTGCTTTATGGCGCGGAGTCAGCCTCTCCCGAAATCCTGAAGACCATTAAGAAGGGGACCACCCCGGATGATATAAGGAACGGAACGAAGCTCGCCACCAAGGCCGGGATCAATGTTTTCAACTCCTTCATCTTCGGTCTGCCTGGCGAAAGCCCGGAGACCGCCCGCCAGTCGCTGGCTTTTGCCCGGGAGCTTGACCGGGATTATGATGCCAAATATGGTTTCCACCTGCTCTCCCCCCTTCCAGGAACTGAGCTATATGAGAAGCCTGAAGACTATGGCCTGCGCATCCTTTCTAGAAACTGGGCGAAGTATGACGCCAACGAACCGATTACCGAGACTGCTACCATGAGCCCGGAAAAGGTTCTAGAGCACATGGCCGATTATGACCGGGCGGTTGCTTTTGTATGGGAGGAAATAAAGCGTAAGGCTGAGGAGGGGGATCCCCTCTGTAAGGAAGAGGTGCGGCGAAAGGCGAGCACGGAGTTTGTCTGGAGGCTGCTCAAGGGTGATATCATTGAGCGGCTGAGCCGGATGAAGGATGGCGAGGATCCGGTGGGACAGCTTGCTCAGCGGGTATCCCAAAGGCTGGACGTTCCGTTGGATGTAGCCGAAGAGGAGATGGAGAGACTGGTCCAGATGGGGCTTCTCAAACGCGAGGTGGCGAAGGGAGGATCCATCTGGACTTGGAGCTGAAAAAAGATGTTGCGGAGGCGCTTAAGGGCGTGCTCCTCCCCGAACCGAAGCGCAGCCTTCCCCAGCTTAACATGGTTCAGGACATCGAGGTATCTGGGGAAAGGGTGAAGCTCACCCTGGCCTTGACCGCCCTAAGCGCTCCTGAGAGGGAGCGCGTTCAGGAAAGAGTACGCGCTGCCATTGAGGCGCTCCCCGGGGTGAATGAGGTAGCCATCGAGCTTGTGGAGCGCTCGCCCCAGGAGCTGAACGAGTTTGACCGTGTTGTCGCGGTGATGAGCGGCAAGGGTGGTGTGGGGAAATCGCTGGTCGCTGCCCTGCTCGCCATCGCCCTCACCCGCCAGGGTTATCAGGTAGGCATCCTGGACGCCGATATCACCGGCCCCAGTATCCCCAAGATGTTTGGCCTGAAGGCTCGTCCCATGGGAAGTGAGGGCGGCATCCTGCCGGTGGAGACCAGGTCCGGGATCGAGATCATGTCCATAAACCTGCTCTTGCCCCATGAGGACGATGCCGTTATCTGGAGAGGGCCCCTGCTCGCCAAGGCGATCACGCAGTTCTGGCAGGAGGTGCTCTGGGGCAAGCTCGATTACCTTTTAGTTGACCTGCCCCCGGGCACCGCCGATATCCCCCTCACCGTGATGCAATCGCTCCCCCTTTCAGGCATCATCATCGTCTCCACACCTCAGGACCTGGCGAGCATGGTAGTGCGGAAGGCGGTTCATATGGCGAATAAGCTAAATATCCCCATCTTAGGGGTGGTGGAGAATATGAGCTACCTGGTGATCCCGGAGACGGGAAAGAGGATCGAGCTTTTTGGTCGGAGCAGGGGGGAGGAGATGGCCAGGGAGGCGGAGGCCCCCCTTCTGGGGCAACTCCCCGTAGACCCGGAGCTCGCCACGCTCTGCGACACCGGCGAGATCGAGCGCTACAACTCTGATGCCTTCATTGCCATGTCATCAGCCTTCATCCAGGCGCTGCCAGCCTCGTCCCGTTCCTCTTAGGATCAACGGAGAAGATAGGGCATGAACCAAATACTCGACCAAGCATTGACTTATTTTACCAGTATAGTGCTGGATTCTTTGATACGGGCTGGGGAAATTAGCCTGAAGGAGGTTTGAAATGCCGTTCCGCATCACCACCCTCAGCGAGAATACCGCTGGAGAGATCAATCATTTGGCAGAGCTGGGGCTGAGCATCCTTGTGGAAACAGAGAACATCAGGGTTCTGCTCGATGCCGGGCGAAGTATCTCTGCGGCCCATAATGCTGCCCTTCTGGGGATCGATCTATCAACAATTGACAAGATCGTACTCAGCCATGGTCACTATGACCATACTGGGGGACTGAAGGAGGTATTGCGCAAGGCCGGAAAACAGGTTGAGGTCATTGCCCATCCCGATATATGGGCCCCCAAATATGCGCGCCGCCCCGGCGAGCGGGAACGATATATTGGCATACCTTTCGCCCGTAATGAACTGGAATCCCTTGGGGCCTCTTTTACCTTGAGCAAGGAGCCAGTCTGGATCACGGATGACATTGTCACCACTGGAGAGATCGCGATGACCGAGGAATTTGAGGAGCTTGACCCTGATATGTATGTCAAGGAGGATGGCGATTGGCGCCTCGATGAGCTCTGGGACGACCGGGCGCTTATCATCAAGACCGATAAGGGGCTGGTGGTCATCCTGGGCTGCGCCCATCGCGGCGTGATCAATACCCTGCGCCACGCCCAAGAGCTAACCGGGGTGGCGCTGATTCATACCGTCGTTGGAGGCACCCATCTCGCGCGCGCCACTGAGGAGCGGGTGCTCCGCACTGCCGCTGCCCTCCAGAAACTTGGGGTGCAGCGGGTTGGGGTATCGCATTGCACCGGGCTGCCCGCCGCCGTGCTCCTCGCCCAGCAGCTCGGTGAGGCCTTCTTCTTCAATAACACGGGCACCAGGATAACCGTCCCATAATAGGTTCCGTTTGCCTTCATGCTCGGATCATAGTATAATAAGGATTTAGGGAGCGAGAAATGTCTCTGGCAGAGTTGCGCGATCTATTTATTGTTATCTTTGCCATATTGGGCATCGGGGCCACGATCTTACTTTCCCTTATTGCCTTTCTGATTTACCGCAGGATTCGGGCTATCCTCGATTCGGGCAGGGCGATTGCAGGGAATATTCGGAGCATCACCTCCGCGGTATCCCAGGACGTCGTCAAGCCACTGGCCAGCATCGCCGGCATCGTGCAAGGGATCGCTAAGGTTTTGGATTTTATCTCTACCAGGAGAAAGGAGGGGAGGAAAGGTGGCCGAGGAGAATAGGGGACACGGCTTTCTAACCGGGCTCATCATCGGAGGAGTCCTTGGCGCGGCACTCACTATCTGGCTTGTGGCGCGGATCCGCCCGGGGGGGCGCGGGGGGGCGGGGGTCGGTAGCAGGGCAGGTGAGCTTGCCAGTTTTATTAAGGATGAGGTTTTAGGAGGGGCGAGGGAGGTAATCAGGCGGGCTATCGAGGAGGGAAGAGAGGCTGCGCGGAGCACCCGCGCCGACATCGAGGAAAGGTTGACGAAGGAAAGCGAAGATTAATCGCTCTGGCACTTCAGAAATTGGGACGATTCCTATTCGATTTGGAGGATTGATTCAGATAGGTCTTATCGAACTCAGGGCGAAAGGGTGAAACAGCGAAGCAGGGAGGCAAGGCCTCCCTGCTTATTTATATCTTGGGTAGGAGCCAAAGACCTTGAAGAGGGAGGTCCTCTCGCGCACCTGCTGAAGCGCCTCGCTGACCGGGGGGTCGTCGTGGTGACCCTCCAGGTCGATAAGGAAGATATACTTCCCCAAACTCTCCTTGGAG
>JAUWZB010000023.1 GCA_030615555.1 Dehalococcoidales bacterium | reverse complement strand
GGAGTGGCCTCATTGGATAAAATCGGCTCTGGAAGCGGCGAGGCTCGCTCCTTCAGCTGTCAATAGGCAGCCCTGGCGCTTCCATGTAGAACCATACAGTATAACCGTTTCGGTGGATAGTCCTAAGCTTGACTTTGGTGTATCCAAGCGTCTGGATTGCGGGATTGCGATGATGCACATTGAGGTCGCCGCACTGGACTGTGGCGTGCAAGGCGAGTGGGAATTTCTGGAAGCTCCCCAGGTAGCCAGGTTCACAATTAGTTCAAACGCGTTCCCAGATTAGATGGCCGGTCCATTGCATCTCGCCCACCGGAATCGGCTCTGTACTTAATAAAAGCCTGTCACCATCGAATTCAAAGATGCGTTTCTGGTCTTTACCAACCCAGTTAGGAAAGAGACAGACCTCAACATGGTGAATGACTGTGTCTCCCTGAACTTCATACCTTCCGCAATATGATATATAGGTATCAACAGCCGCAGCCTTCTCCTCAGCACTTCCTCCCTTGACGTCTTTAGCAGCGAACCTGGGACGGTTGGCACTCATCATAGCCACGGACACATATCCGTCCTTACTGTACATCAGGAACCCCACCGGGTCTTGACCCCAGGGGTATCTGACCTCGCCATCCGTCCTCCTAACTTCATAAGAGAGCAATTTCCAGGTGCCGATAAAAGGATTTCGTGCCATTTTTACTTCTCCTTGTATGGCGTGGAGCTGGGGGGAATTCGGGGGTTGTGGTAGAGCTGGTGTAGTGCGAAAAGAGTGGTGGAGCTGGCGGGATTCGAACCCGCTACCTCTTGACTGCCAGTCAAGCACTCTCCCAATTGAGCTACAGCCCCGGATGCATATCAAGTTTAGCATAAAGCGCCGCGAAACTCAAGATAGTGTACTCGTTCCGGTGATTAGTGACACATCACCTCCTTTCTTTGAGTTTTTTTCTATCTGAACGAGATCATCCCCTTTTTCGCTCTTTGGGGAATACTCTAAAGGGACGGGTTTCCGCTATTGAAGCGCTTAGGGCAAAAGTGGTTCCACCCTCTCCCAGATGAGGCGCTCGGTCTCTTTCTTAGGTAAAGACCCATCGATCACCAGCCAGCGCTGGGGGTCTTTCTTTGCCATCTCCAGATAGCCCTGCCTCACCCGCTGATGGAAGCCAAGCTCCTCTCGCTCAAAGCGGTCTCTGAGTTTCTTTCGTGATAGCCCCTGTTCCACCGGAAGGTCCAGTAATACAATGAGGTCGGGCTTTAGTCCTTGGGTGGCGATATTATTGGCCGCTTCGATGAGGTCGAGGGGGAAGCCCCGGCCATAGCCCTGGTAGGCGATGGTGGAGTTGGCAAAGCGGTCGCAGATAACCACAGTCCCGCCTTTCAGGGCAGGGCGGATGACTTGAGAGACGAGCTGGGCGCGCGAGGCATTAAAGAGCAAAAGCTCGGTGGGGGGGTCGACTTTTTCGCTCTCCCCCTTCCCCTTTCCACCCGTTCCCTTAAGCCAGCGCCTGATCTCGTGGCCCAGGGGGGTGCCCCCGGGCTCGTGGGTGAGAACGGCGGGGATGCCCATACTCAAAAGGCGCCGATAAAGCGCCCTCGCCTGGGTGGACTTACCCGAGCCCTCGCCGCCTTCAAAGGTGATGAATGGAGACAATCAGAAAAACCCCCAAAAACATCTTCTCACCACTCAATCCCACGCTTTCTCATGACGATAAAGAGCAGTACCCCTAAGAACAGCATTACGGCTGCGAAGACGGCGGCTTGTATTACTTTTCCCTCCACCATGCGCCAGGTAAACACGGGTATACCGGCTACCAGTAACAAGATCAGCAAATAGCGTAAACGCTTGAGCTGCAATCGCCACCCGGTCCTTGTCCTGAGCACGACTAAAACTGAAAACATAAGCGCCGACATTGCAGCAGCAATAGCAAGGGCAGTCAGGGGAGAGAGAGCAAGCACACCTATCTCTCCGAGGCCCCAAAAGCCAGCCATCCAAAGTGGGAAGCCAGCCGCTGCCCGTATAAGCTCCTGCACAATGATGCTTCTCATGCCAACCTCTTGGCCAAGCCACTCAATAGATAGAATTTTTCGAGCTGTGTTCACTTTTGCCAATCATTGACGCCGATTTTCAAACCTTAAGTTACTAGTTGGCATTCACGGCAACGACGATTTCCCCAGGCAACACAATCACCTTTGCTTTTTCCCTGCTTTTTGTCTCGTATCCCGCATCTCTTAAAGACTGTTCCACATAGATAGGTCTGCAATCAACATATCTTGGCCATTTCTTATGTGCCCACTCGTAAAGCCTGAGCAATACAGATTGACCGTCTTCTCTGGACATACTGGCAACGCCGAGCCTGCCCCCTGGCCTCAACACCCTCTTTATCTCTTTGAGTACTTGGGGAATCTCGGGGGTATCGAAGAGCTCGAGAGTGAAGCTCATAAAAACTGCATCAAAGATATTGTCATCATAGGGCAAGTTCGCCGCATCCCCGCAATATAGCTCTGTCCTATCCATCAATTTGGACTTCTCAAGCCTTCTCCTTGTCACTTCCAGCATACCGGAGGAGATGTCAATACCATAGGCTTTGCCCATTGGGCCGACCTGCTCTGCTATCCGCCTGAGACAGTGTCCCGTGCCAAAGCCAATTTCTAGCACGGTTTCCCCCTCTTTGATGACCAGACGTTCGAGAGCCATCTCAGCCCATTTCCGCTCAAATAATCTTGTTAGATAGTCGTAGAACCTGCTGATGCGGTCATAGAATCGCTTGGCTTCCTCTTTAGTTCGAGGAACCGACAGTATGGCTGGAGCTCTCCGTTCGCTTCCCTGAGCAGGATTCGAACTTTTCAACATCTTACAAAAGCCCTACTCCTCCTCTCACCCCTCATTGCCAGCGTGAAAAATGCGCACCCGTCTCTTCGGCTCGCGGCCGGTGCTCTGCGAGGAAAGTTTGTAGCGCTCGGCTAGCTGGTGCTGGAGCATCCTGAGGTAGGAATTCTGGGGGCTGAGCTCCACCGCCTTCTTCTCCTCGATGACCTGGGCGATGGCCTCCTCCGCCTCCCTTATGGCAAGGCTAAAGGGGTCCTGGGGGGCTTCCAGGTCGAAGATATTAGCCAGGGAGCGCTCCATCTGCGAGACCTTGTTGTTTTTGAGGACATAGATGGGGATGCCCGCAGCCTCAGCATCGCGAATGGGCTGGGGCTTCCTGCGGTAGTAGCTCTTGGAGGTCATCAAAAGATTGGCCTCCCTCACGTCGCTCGCTAGCTTCGCCGGTAGCTCCAGGCGCTTCACTGCCTGCTCCAGCCGGCTGCGATTGATGCCGAAGGGGTATATCCTCGTCGGTAGACCGACAAGCCCTTTTCTTGCCCCGGGCTTCTCCGGAGGTGCTATCTGCTCCCTTCTTACCTCGGCAGTCTCATCCAGCCAGCGAACCTCGGGAGTGATGGGACGCCCCCGAAGCATAGCATCGACCACCCCGGCGACATCGGAGTGAACGGCCAGATGATACCAGTCCTGAATCTCGACCACGATATCGAAAGTTGGGGGAGCCTTTCGCTCTAGGATGGACTTCTGGGTGCCTCGCCTCTTTGCCTCCTCGTCGCCCAGGGTCACCGTCTGGATGCCACCGATGAGGTCGGACAGGGTGGGGTTCATGATCAGGTTCTCCAGGGTGTTTCCATGAGCGGTAGCAATAAGCTGCACCCCCCGCTCGGCGATGGTGCGCGCTGCTTGAGCCTCAAGCTCGGTGCCGATCTCATCGATCACGATCACCTCAGGCATGTGATTCTCCACCGCCTCGATCATCACGGCATGCTGGAGCTTGGGGGTGGTCACCTGCATCCGCCGGGCGTGCCCGATGGCGGGATGAGGGATGTCACCGTCTCCGGCGATCTCGTTGGAGGTATCGACAATCACCACGCGCTTCTTCAGGTCGTCGGCAAGCACGCGCGCCACCTCGCGGAGCATGGTGGTCTTGCCCACCCCGGGCCGGCCCAGCAGCAGGATGCTCTTCCCCGACTCAATCAGGTCCGAAATGAGCCCGATGGTGCCGAATACCGCTCTACCGACGCGGCAGGTGAGCCCCACGATGCCCCCCTCACGATTCCTGATTGCGGAGATGCGGTGCAGGGTGCGCTCGATGCCCGCCCGGTTGTCGCCACCAAAGGGGGCGATGCGGGAGACAATATATTCGATATCCTCCGCGGCAACCTCCTTGTCACTGAGCACTATCTCATGGTCAGGATAGCGAGCCTCGGGGAGGCGCCCCAGGTCCATGACCACCTCCAGGAGCTCGCTGCGTTCCTCCCGTTCTTGGAGCGGCTGCGCGATGTGGGGAGGCAACCGCTCCAGCAAGGCATCGAGATCGTCAGTAATTCTCTTAAACATCGCCTTCACCTCATGCTCGCATCGGCATAAACTGTGGTTCCTTAACCTTGATGGCGATCTCCTTCATCGAGGTGGCGTACTCCGCCACCTGCTCAAAGTCTAAACTCTCCAGCAGACCCTTTAGTTGCCCTTGAAAAGCGGAAACAACACAAAATATCGGAGACCTGCCATCGAGGCTCATAAGACCATAATTTACCAGCCACGCCAGCCCATCCTCTTCCAATTGATGAAACATGATTTCAAAGCAGCCCATCCCTCTCGCGGCGTTGACTCGCAGCCAGCCCACCAGCCTGCCCTCTTTGGGGAGGGGAGAAGGGGGAGAGCGAAAGAGGAGGACGAATTCCTTGCGCTGCTCCAGCCAGGAGCCCTGATCCCTACTTTCCTGCCACTCCTCCAGGGTCATCCCCTCAGCGGTGCGCACCGGGAGGGGAACAGTAGCATTATATAAATCGAAGAGTCCATACTCATCACCGCGGGATCTGGGACGGAGGAGATAGGGCTCTGGTGCTTCAGCAGCCCTTTGTCCCCGTTCACCACCGTAGCGGTAGAGATAATCCTTGGTGTAGCACGAAAAGCCGGCACGCCTCGCCCCATCGATGAGGGGGCTAGTGGTGGGGAGGCGCAGGAAAAGCTTTCTTACCCCACGCTTCGCCGCAGCGGCGCTCACCATGTCCAGGAGAGCGATGCAGCACTCCTCATCACCGGCCTGAAGATAGTTGACCTGCCAGGCGGTGGGCGCGGCGCAACGCTTAACGGAAACGACGCCGCTGAGGCGGCCGCCTTCTCCTGAGACCCAGGTGTGCCGCCAGCCTTTCAAGGGGAGCCAGTGCTCCAGAAAAACCTCCGGCGAGAAGAGGCTTCTTTGGCCCAGGCTGTCCCGGGCGATCGCTTGGTTGGGAAGCGCCTGCCGCGAAAAGAAAAGGAACGATAATAGGTCAGTGGGATAAAGGGATCGAATCATCGCTTTCTGTCACCGTTGACGATACTCAGGAAGTAGGAGTGGAGCCTGAGGTCATCGGTCAGTTCAGGATGGAAGGCCAAAGCGAGCATATTCCCCTGTCTCGCCGCCACGCCGGTGCCATCGGGAAGCTGTGCCAGTACCGCCACGCCGTCCCCGGCCCGCTCGATAAAGGGTGCCCGAATGAACACGCCGTGAAAGGGAGGCTCACCGATAGCGGGTATCTCAAGGTCGGTCTCAAAGCTATCCACCTGCCGGCCAGAGGCGTTACGCTTCACCTCTATGTCCATAGCCCCCAGCGGCTCAATATTTATATCCGACACCCTCCTCGCCAGGAGGATCATGCCAGCGCAGGTGCCCATTATTGGGAAGCCATCGTTACAAAGACTGCTGAGGGGCGCCATCAAATCATATTCCCTCATCAACCTGCCTATCGTGGTGCTCTCCCCACCGGGGATAACGAGCCCATCCAGGCCCTCAAGCTCCCGGGGCAGGCGAATGGGGAAAGCCGCCACATCGAGGCGGCGTAAGAGAGCAAGGTGTTCCACAAAGGCACCCTGAAGGGCAAGCACCCCAATTTTTTTCACGCTACCTCCTTGCCAGAGGCATACTTTGTCGCTTCCTGGCTATCCATCTCAGCGCCTTTTTCCCCTCTTACCAGCCCCTGGGGGCCAGTAGATTCTCCTCCGCTATTGTCCTTATGTCAAGACCTGGCATCGCTACCCCCAGTCCCTTGGAGGCCTCAGCGATGATCGCTGGGTCGCGGTAATGGGTGGTAGCTTTAACAATAGCTTTCGCCATTCTCTCTGGGTCGCTGGACTTGAAGATCCCTGAGCCCACGAACACGCCCTCCGCCCCCAGTTGCATCATCAGTGCCGCATCCGTAGGGGTAGCGATTCCGCCGGCAGCAAAGTTCACCACTGGCAACCCTCCTGTTTTATGCACCTCGATCGCCAACTCCAGGGGGGCGCCCAGGGCTTTGGCCTCAGCGACCAGCTCATCGGTGGTCATGCTCCCGAGCTTGCGGATTTCATCCCTCACTGCCCTCATATGCCTCACCGCCTCCACGATATTCCCCGTGCCTGCCTCTCCCTTGGTCCTGATCATCGCCGCCCCCTCAGCGAGCCGCCGCAGCGCCTCGCCCAGGTCGCGACAGCCGCAGACGAAGGGAACCTTGAAGTCGTGCTTCCAGATGTGATGGCTTTCATCGGCGGGGGTCAGTACCTCAGATTCATCGATGAAGTCCACCCCCAGGGCCTCCAGAGCCTGGGCCTCCACAAAGTGACCGATGCGGCATTTCGCCATCACCGGGATGGAGACCGCCTCCATGATGGCTAAAATCACGCTGGGGTCTGCCATGCGGGCGACTCCTCCCGCAGCGCGAATGTCCGCAGGGACCCGCTCCAGAGCCATCACCGCGCAGGCCCCGGCCTCCTCAGCGATCTTAGCTTGATCCAGGGTGACCACATCCATGATCACGCCACCCTTGAGCATCTGAGCAAGCCCTGTCTTTACCGTCCACGTCCCTTTATCCATGCCACCCTCCAACAGGAATTCACATAAATATTCTACTATTGCTCCCTACATTTAGCAAGTTTTTAATAAAGCCCATTGACAATGAGCGACGACCAGAGTAAAATTCCGCTCAATGAATTAGCTAACATAAAAAGTGAGGGGCGTTTAACTGTCACCCTGAACGATAGTGAAGGGTCTTTAGATTCTTCGCTTCGCTCAGAATAACGGGTGGATTGTTAAATGCCCGCGTAAAGAGAAGGGGAGGTGCTCAGGAATGGGAGAGGAAAAGCCTTTCGAGCCGGTATCCAAGATGCGGCCTGGGGATGAGGTGCTCCGCAGGAGGGTGGAGCCTAGGAGAAGGCTGAGGATTGCGCCCAATGTCCCGGGGATCGTTAGATTCCTCAGGGTCATAATCACCCAAACCCCCTTCGTGCCCATGATCACGCTGCTCACCATCCTCTGGCTGCTTTTCTCCACCGGCTTCTACTTTGCGGAGCATGGTGCCAACGGCTCAGGGATAAACTACTATACGGAGGCACTGTGGTGGGGGATAGTAGCGATGACAACAATGGGCACAGCTCCTATGCCCGTAACCGGGGCTGGGCAAATAGTAGGCGGGATATGGGCGGTGCTGGGGTGTATAATTTTCTATGGGACGATCATTGCCAGCGTGACCGTTTACTTCGCCCGGCGCCGGGAGGGAACGGTGAAACAGATCATCTCCACAGTGGAGTATAACCTGGAGCGGCTGGATGACCTGTCATTAGAGGAGCTAGAGATTCTCAAGGAGACTACCGATGGGCTTATCGATGCCCAGATCGAGCGGCGTAAAGAGGAGGGTTGAGCTGATAATTAGCGGGGAAATAATATTGCATGATTTTGGCGGAGCGATTATAATGTGCCCTCTGGATAACGGGTGATGGGGGTGAGGGCATGATATACAGCAAGCTTTTGGTGCCGGTAAGGGGGAGGAAGGTGGATGATGATATCGTTAAGTCTGCCTGCGTCCTCGCCAGGAGAGCTAAAGGGGTAGTCTATATCGTCCATGTGATTCAGGTGAGCCGCACCCTGCCATTAGATGCGGAGGTCACACCGGAGACTCGAAGTGGGGAAGACATGCTTGCCAATGCCGAGAAAATCGCCGATGTGATGGATTGCCAGGCGGAAACAGAGATCCTTCAGGCGCGGGAGGTGGGACCGGCCATAGTGGATGAGGCTGTAGAGCGGGGCGTCGACATGATTATCATGGGCCTGGATTACAAAAAGCGCTTCGGTGAATTTGACATGGGGGATACCGTGCCCTATGTGCTGCGGAATGCCCCGTGCCGTGTGTTGCTGTGGCGGGGACCAATGGAGGGGGAGGAAGAATGAATGTGGTGATCATGGGCTGCGGCAGGGTCGGTGCCCAGCTAGCGGCACTATTGGATGAAGGTGGCCATAAGGTTGCCGTTCTAGATACCGAACCCTACAGTTTTCGCAGGCTTCCTTCATCCTTCAACGGCACAGCCTTACTGGGCGATGGCACTGATGAGGATTCCCTGAAGAAGGTAGGGATCGAGGAGGCCGATGCCTTTGTGGCCGTGACCCAGGGAGATAATCGCAATGTGATGGCTGCTCAGATAGCGAAACACGTGTTTAATGTGCCCAAGGTGGTTTGTCGCATCTACGATCCCCTCCGGGAAGAGCTCTACCACACCCTGGGGCTGGAAACCATCAGCCCTACCACTATAGGGGCACAGATGTTGCGGGATAAAGTCATAGGCTAAGGGGGCTTTGTGTATATTATCGTGGTCGGCGGCGGGAAGGTAGGCTATTACCTCACCCTTGCCCTGTTGGGCGAGGGGCATGAGGTTCTCGTTCTGGAGAAAGACGCCAAAAGATGTGAACTCATCGCTGAGCAGCTAGGTAGCGTGTGCGTGCGCGGCGATGGCTGCGAGGCGCGAACCCTGGCCGATGTGGGGACGGAGCGGGCGGACATGTTCATTGCGGTGACCGACGAGGATGAGGATAATCTGGTCGCCTGCCAGGTGGCAAAGCACAAGTTCAAGGTGCCACGCACCATCGCTCGGATCAACAACCCCAAAAATGAAGCACTATTTAAAAAGCTGGGCATCGATGTCACGGTAAGCAGCACCAATCTCATCCTGGAGCATATCGAGGAGGAGGTGCCCACTCACCCTCTGGTCCACCTGCTCACCCTCAGGGGGGGAGCTTTGGAGATCGTCGAGGTGAGGATCCCCTCAAATTCCTCAGTGGTGGGCAAGCGGATGAAGGAGATCGTCTTCCCTCCCGAAAGCGTGATCTGCCTCATGATCGGGGGACGGGGGGCCCAAGTACCAACGGGCGATACCATTTTAGAGGCAGAGGCTCAGGTAATTGCGGTGACCAGGCCAGAAGCGGAAGGGGCGCTGAGAGCAGCGCTAACAGAGTAGGTATGGCAAAGAGGATTGCATATTTAGGGCCGCCGGGAACCTTCACCGAGGAGGCGGTGCTTCTTTACGATAAAACCGCCCAACTCATCCCCTTCCCCAGCATCCCTGCGGTGTCGGTCGCTGTCGCTTCGGGGATGGCGGAGGAGGGCGTGGTGGCCATCGAGAACAGCATCGAGGGATCGGTCACTGATACCCTGGACCTCTTGATCCATGAGTCAGGGGTGCTCATCAGAAAGGAGCTGGTGCTGCCCATTGAGCACCACCTCCTGGTCAAGCCAGGGACTGAGGCAAGTGAGGTGAAGGTGCTCTTCTCCCATCCCCAGGCACTGGGGCAGTGCCGCCACTTCATTGAGCGCTGCTTTCCCAGGGTGGAGGTGGTGGCTGCCCTCTCCACCGCCGCCGCGGTGGAGGAAATGATAGCCTCTCCCCACCCT
>JAUWZB010000142.1 GCA_030615555.1 Dehalococcoidales bacterium | reverse complement strand
CCCTTTTTTATTAAGGTTCCGGCCCTATCCCCTTGTCTCCTCCAGCTCCAGAAGGTGGCCCAGCTTCTGCTGCTTCGTCTCAAGATAGTGTAGATTGATGGGATTGGGCCTGACAATGAGCGGCAACGTCTCTACCACCCTAAGCCCGTAGCCCTCAAGTCCCACCACCTTTCTCGGATTGTTGGTTAAGAGGCGAATGTCCCTAAGACCGAGGTCCACCAATATCTGGGCGCCAATACCGTAGTCGCGAAGGTCGGCGGGGAAACCCAGCAATTCATTGGCCTCCACGGTGTCCAGACCCTCGTCCTGGAGGGCGTAGGCCGCGAGCTTGTTATGAAGCCCGATCCCTCTCCCCTCCTGCCTCATATAGAGGAAGACCCCTCTTCCCTCTTTGGCAATGGCCTGCATTGCCATGGCGATCTGGTCGCCGCAATCGCACCTCAGGCTGCCGAAGATGTCCCCGGTGAGGCACTCGCTATGCACCCGAACCAGCACCGGCTCCTCCCCCGATATGTCCCCTTTCACCAGTGCCACATGCTCATCGGGGTCGATGGTGCTCCGATAAGCGATGGCGACAAAATCACCATACATGGTGGGCAGATTCGCCTGGGCCACCCGGGTAACCAGCCGTTCATGGCGCCTGCGATAGGCGATGAGCTCAGCAATGCTCACCATCTTCAGCCCATGCTGCGCGGCAAAGGCCTCAAGCTCGGGGAGACGAGCCATGGTGCCATCGTCATTCATGATCTCGCAGATGACGCCCGCCGGGTAGAGGCTAGCGAGCCTTGCCAGGTCAACGATGGCCTCGGTATGCCCCACCCTCACCAGCACCCCACCCTCCCTGGCCCGCAATGGGAAGGTGTGACCGGGGCGAGCCAGGTCCTCAGGTTTAGTAGCGTGATCGAGCACCGCCTTGATGGTGGCCGCCCGATCATGGGCGGAGATACCGGTACTAACCTTGTGCTTTGCCTCGATGGATACGGTGAAGGCGGTTTCATGCTTTGAGGTGTTTTCCCCAACCATCGGGGGAATGCTCAGCTCATCGAGCCGCTCCCCGATGATGGGCAGGCAAATAAGCCCCCGGCCATGCTTCGCCATGAAATTGATCGCCTCTGGGGTGATCTTCTCCGCCGCCATGGCCAGGTCGCCCTCATTCTCACGACCCTCGTCGTCAACGATGATTATAAACCTTCCCGCCTTTATGTCCTCGATCGCCTCTGGAATTGTTGCCAGCCCCATTTCCCACCTCCTTTTTCGACCGTCAGCAACATCCACATTTACTGCTTAATGCTTTCGATAACTAGGATAATAATTGCAACCTATTTTATCGTGCCAAAAAGCCATGCTCGGCCAAGAATTCCATCGTTATCGCCGTGCCCCCCTCCCTCAGTCGCGCCACATACTTGGCGATGATGTCCACCTCTAAATTTACCATATCCCCAGGTCTCCGGCCACCGAGGGTGGTATTCTCCAGCGTATAGGTGACCAGCGAGACACTAAACGAGGTGGAATTACATTCTACCACAGTGAGGCTAACGCCATCTACCGCGATAAAGCCCTTTTGAACTATATACCTCATTATCTCTTGAAGTGCTTCAAATTTCAAGAGGAGAGCCTCCTTCTCCGGCGTCACCGAGAGCACCCTGCCCACGCCATCGACATGTCCCTGAACGAAGTGCCCCCCAAAGCGACCGCCCACCGCCAGGGGGCGCTCCAGATTCACCCCATCGCCGGGGCGAAGCGCCCCAAGGTTGGTGCGCCGCAGCGTCTCAGGCATCACATCAACGGAGAAGGAATCGGGCGAGAGCTCAGTAACGGTGAGACACACCCCGTTTACCGCGATGCTAGCGCCCGGCTTGGTATCCTCCAGCACCTTTTGGGCCGCGACGGTAAGCTGCCCGGGGCGAGACGCCCTAACATTTCCAACTTCCTCAACGATTCCGGTAAACATCTTTTCGCTTTTTCGCCCTATTAGCCTGAACCTGAAATGTTCGGTCTCTGCTAATTTCCACCCTTTGTCTCACCGTGCTGCCACATACCCGCATATCATCACATCATCGCCAAAGCGCTCCACCTTGACATGGCTCAGCCGGAGCGCCTGGGCTATTTCGTTCGCTCCCTTCCCCACCACCGCCAGCTTCGCTTCCTTCCCACCAAGGATCACCGGAGCGATGAAGGCAACCACCTTATCCACCAGCCCCTGGTCGAAAAAAGAGCCCAGTAGGGTGCTACCACCCTCCACCAGAACGCTGGTGATCTCCCTCCTGCCCAGCTCCGCCAGCAACTCCTCGAGG
>JAUWZB010000013.1 GCA_030615555.1 Dehalococcoidales bacterium | reverse complement strand
AGGCCCCATGCTGATAGCGATAACCTTGCCCCCACACCTTTCGCGCAGGCGAACAGCTTCCTCCAATGCATAGCCATCAAAGGGATTGATGATGCTTTCTACCCCCTCCCGGACCAGCGTGTTGGTCTGGGGGTCAATCTTGATCTCTGTGGTGCCCGGCACCTGCTTTATGCAGACCACGATGTTCATTCGCGTAGTGCCTTCCTTTTTAATAGCTCGAGGGCGATAACGTTTCTCAGCACCTGATTGGTGCCCTCATATATCTGGTTGATCTTGGCGTCCCGCATCATCTTCTCCGCAGGGTAGTCGCGCATGTAGCCCACGCCCCCGAAGATCTGCAGCGCGTCGGTGGTTACCTTCATCGCCATGTCTGTGGCGAAAACCTTGGCCATGGCCCCTTCTTCGGTGAAGTCCTTGGCTCCGCTGTCGATGGTTTTGGCTGTGGCATAGACCAGGGCTCTTGCTGCTTCCAGTTCCATAGCCATATTGGCCAGCATATGCTGAACGGCTTGGAAGGCGGAGACCGGCTGCCCGAACTGTTTCCGCTGCCGGGCATAAGCCACCGCTGCTTCCAGGGCTCCCTGGGCGAGTCCAACTGACAGAGCACCGACACCGGGACGGGATGCGTCCAGGGTTTTCATGGTTACGACAAACCCCAGGCCCTCTTTACCCAGCAGGTTCTCCTTGGGCACCCGGCAGTTATGGAAAACAAGCTCACGGGTGGCAGAGGAGCGGATTCCCATCTTCTGCTCCTTCTTGCCGAAGGTGAATCCAGGCGTTCCTTTATCCACTATGAAGGCGCTAGCGCCGCGGCTGCCTCTTGATGGGTCGGTCAGCGCGATAACTGTGTAGATCTCAGCTTCACCACCATTGGTGATGAACTGCTTGGTACCGTTGATGATGTAGTCGTCGCCATCGCGGGTCGCAGTTGTCTTTATCGCACCGGCATCGCTACCGGCTCCGGACTCCGTTAGGCCAAAGGCGGTGAGCTTCGCTCCATCAGCTATAGTGGGCAGGTACTTCTGCTTCTGTTCGTCATTTCCGTAGAGCAGTATTGGCACAGCTCCCAGTGCGTCTGCAGCGTAGGTGAGAGCAACACCACAGCAGGCTCGACTTAGCTCCTCAACGGCTATGCACAGGGCGAAGCTGCCTTCCCCCATACCCTCATACTGCTCGGGTATGAAGATTCTAAACAGATCGGAATCGGCCATATCTTTGACTATTGCCCAGGGAAACTCCTCCTTCTCGTCCAGCTCTGCCCGCACCGGGAGTATCCTTTCTTCGGCAATCCTTCGAGCTAGGCTCTTGATGAGCTTTTGCTGTTCAGTTAAGAAATACTCCAAGCTAACTCTCCTTCATGGATGATGGACTATATTGTAGCCACTTTTTGAAACTTATCAAGTCTCCATAACTAAAAACAGAGATAGTTGAAAAATGCGCCGCGTAGCGTTTTTTTGGCTTTCATCTCCATCTACAGCAGAGAGAATGGGGGCTAGATTTGCTTCATGGGACCTTGTTTTACCTCTGCAGGAGCCTCCTCGCTTGTGGCCGGGGAGCCATGTCTCCTTCCCCAGTCACGAATTATAAATAAAGCTCCGATTAGAGTGAAAGTGGTGGCTCCCTTATCAGGGTGGTCTTTCTGGGGGCTCGCTTGGCATCGGCTCGATTCACTATTTGCCGGCCCTCTTTATTATCTGAGGGGCACCCTCATTACGGGGTTGAGGTGATTATCTTCCTCGCCTCTTCGGGATGGCTGGCGATGAAGCAAAGTTCATCGTCGGTGAGGGGCAGCTGGGTGTGAGCGCTGGCGAACTGCACCAGCTCCAGGATATGTTTGGCACTATCATCGTCGGGGAGGGTGACGCCGATCTCCTCGAAGACATGCCGGAACCCGGCGATACCGCCAAATTCCCCGGTGGTGATCACCCGGCCAGTGGGGATGCGCTCCTCCTCGCCGCGACCCAGAATCTCGTAGTCAAAAAGCTCATAGTTCCGGCGATCCTTAAGGGCACCATCGGCGTGAATGCCGGCCTCATGGGCAAAGATGTTGGCCCCCACCCCGGGCTGGTTTATGGGGATGGCAATGCCAAATGCATAGGAGACATACTTGGTCAACCTGTCGGCCACCGTGAGATCGATGGGGTCAGCAATCTCATAGTCTGGCATATCCCGGGCAAAGTTGAGGGCCAAGATACAGCTTATGAGGTCCGCCTGCCCCGCTCGCTCGCCAACCCCGTTCACCGAGGTATTGATGTAGGCATCAACACCGCTATCGAGCGCTCCTTTGGCCCCGGCAATGGAGTTCGCCACCGCCATGCCCAGGTCGTTATGGCAATGGAGTTCAATAGGGATCTTCACCGCTTCCGCCAGGGTTTTTACCCGCTGATAAATGCTCATCGGGGTGTCGTAGCCCAGGGTGTCGCAATACCTTATTCGGTCGGCCCCGGCCTCCCTGGCTGCCTGGGCGAACTCGATGAGATAGCCCATGTCGGTGCGGGAGGCGTCCTCAGCATTCACCCCCAGGGTCTTCACCCCGTTACTCCGGGCGTAGCTTGCGGCCTCCACCATCTCGTGGATAACCTTCTCCCGGTCCAGCTTGCCGCGGAACTTGTGCAGGATCATTTGATCCGATGTAGAGATAGAGATGTTGAGGTCGCGTACCCCGGTGGGCAGGGAATCCTTCACATCCCCAACGATGGCGCGGCACCAGCCCTCCAGAACCAGATCTCCGAAAATCCCTTGCTCTTTCAGCTCTAGATTCCCCTGAATATAGTTTCGCTCGTGTCTTACCGTGGGGAAGGAGAACTCCGATTGATGGATGCCCATCTCCGCGAGGTAGAGATTCAGCATGGTCTTTTGCAGCTTGGACATGATGATGCGCGATGCCTGGACCGCATCGCGATTGGTCACATCGATAAAATAGATCTTGGGCATTTAATTCCCTTTTATGGCTTGCAAAATAGCAATGCTATATGTTAGCATACTAGGCGTTGGTTTGCAACAGCTACTTGACAGCGGGCGATGTTATATCTATAATAAGCCAATTATAAAAAGAACCATGATAATCGAAGTCTCGCAGCAGCTTAAGGAGCCCGTAGGTTCTCATCGCCATTATCGGATTAGCGAAACCGGTGCCCCCCCAATTTATGGGGAGGTAAGCTTGCTCCGCACCGATCGCGGCATCCTTGTTAGCGGCACCCTCAATATCACGCTCCAGGCGGTTTGTAGTCGCTGCCTCAGTCCCTTTGACCAGCCCGTGACCATGAAGATCGAGGAAGAGTATTTATCGAAAGCTGAGGAAGGCGCGTTCACCATAGATGAGCACCGGGAGATCGACCTGAGTGAGGCGGTGCGCCAGTATGCGCTTTTGGCCCTGCCGATGAAGCCTCTTTGTCGTGAGGATTGCGCCGGGCTATGTCCCCGTTGTGGTCACAACCTCAATCTTGGCCCTTGCGATTGCCCCACCAGCGACCTCGACCCCCGGTTCGCCCTTTTCGAACTTTATGGTTGCAAAAGAAATCAGGGCGACTTTGAAAAAACGCCGAATTTCTCTAATCAAGGCTTATATAGGATGAAAAAGAGGCTGGGAAAGGATAGGCTCTTTTCGCTCTTAACCCTCGTCCTTTTTTAACAAGAGCCTTGAAAGGAGAGCTAAGCTTTTTGTAGAGGATGGTCTAGGACGAAAAAATGGCATTGCCGAAAAAAAAGACAGCCAAGGCGCGTCAGGGAAAGAGGCGTGCGCACCTGGCGTTGCGCTTGCCTGCCATCGACTACTGCCCCCAGTGCCACAGCCCGAAGCTGGCACACCATGTTTGCCTCACCTGCGGCAGCTATGCGGGGAGGGAAGTGATCAAGGTAGAGGCAAAGAAGAAGGAATAACAAATGCGCACTGCACTTCATATTTAGGAGTGACCATTGGCTGAGCGAGAAGGAATTTTCGCCTACGTCTTCCCGGGACAGGGCTCCCAGCGGGTAGGGATGGGGCTCGACCTTTACGATGCCTTTGTCCAGGCCAGGGAGGTCTTTGAGGAGGCAGACGATGCGCTGGGCTTCCCCCTCTCTCGCCTTTGTTTTGAGGGACCTGAGGAGGAGCTCGGGCAAACGGTTAATGCTCAGCCGGCAATCCTCACGGTGAGCATTGCCTGCCTGAAAGCCGCTGCCAGCGTAGCCGGCGGGATGATTTGTCCCGCGTTTATGGCGGGGCATAGCCTTGGAGAGTATACCGCCCTGGCAGCCGCCCAGGTGCTCGATTTCAAGGAGGCAGTTCGGCTCACCAGGCAAAGGGGGAAGCTGATGCAGGAGGCGGGAGAGAGGGCCCCTGGGGGCATGGCGGCGATCATCGGCCTCGACGAGGTTTCCGTGGAGGAGGTATGCCAGGAGACCGGGGCTCAGGTCTCTAACCTGAACTCCCCCAATCAGATTGTGATCAGTGGCTCCAGGGAGACGCTGGTTCGGGCTATGGACCTGGCAAGGGCTATGGGGGCGCGATACATCACGCCCCTTAACGTGAGCGGTGCCTTTCACTCCCCCCTGATGCAGCCCGCCGCTGAGGGAATGGCTCAGGCGCTCTCCCAGCTTAACTTCCGCGACCCCAGCGTGCCCATTGTGGTCAATAGCACCGCTCAGCCAGTGACCACCGCCGCTGAGATTGAGGATGAGCTCCTTCAGCAGTTCTCGAGTTGTGTCCAATGGCAGAAGAGCGTGGAGTATATGGTGAGCGCGGGAGTTTCCACCTTCATTGAGATCGGTCCCGGACAGGTGTTGCACGGGCTGATTAAAAGGATTAATCAGGAAGCGCAGATTCTAAATGTCGAAGATGCAAGCTCGATAAGAGTGATGAGCATCTAAACGGCCCTTCATCTCACCTGCTAGACTGAATTCGTCATGAGCTTACCTGCTAAAACCATGGTCAAATGCTGTGGTGTGGCCGGGGACCCACGCTTAGAAAAGGAGAGCCTACCTTAGCGAAGAGTCGGCGAGCATATAAAGAGGGCGAAAAAGCGAAAAAATGGGGATCAGGAGAAAGGCGAGGGTTATTGCGCTTCAGGCGCTCTTCGAGGTGGACTCGGTAGGCCACGATGCCGGGGAGACCGTGGCGCGGCTGGTGGCGGAGGCCGCGCTGCCTGAGGAGGGGGCGGTTTTCGTCCGGGAGCTGGTCGGTGGCGTGTTGACAAACAAGGATAGGATCGATAGCGTGATTCAAACCTTTGCCCCCGCCTGGCCCGTGGTGCAACTAGCGACCATCGACAGGAACATCCTCAGGCTTGCCATCTTCGAGATTTTGGTGAATAATAGGGTGCCGGTTAAGGCAGCCATCAATGAAGCCGTAGAGCTGGCCAAGACCTTTGGCAGCGAAAATTCCCCGAAATTCATAAACGGGGTTTTAGGCACCGTTAGTGCTCAATTAAGTAGAGAAAGGGGGTGAAAAGGTGGCCACCGTCTTCGAAAGGCTGAAAAAGATCATTACCGATCAGTTAGGCGTCGAGGAGGGGCAGGTGACGCCCGATATCTCCTTTGTCGATGACCTGAACGCTGACTCCCTGGATCTGGTGGAGCTGATTATGGCCATGGAGGAGGAGTTCGGCAATGCCAACAATCAGATACGAATACCGGATGAGGATGCAGAGGGGATAAGGACGGTGCAGGATGCCATCGATTATATTAAGGAGCTCGGAATAGAGGACGAGTAGTTAAGGAGCAATTATTGTTTCGCTAAAAATTTCTCTGCGGAAAGGGCCGCGGTAGCCCCCTCCCCTGCGGCGGTGATCGCTTGTTGTGAAGAGTTTTTGCGGATATCGCCCGCAGCAAAGATCCCCTTTATCTCTGTTTCCATCCGCTCATTGGTGGGAATGCGCCCCTCTTCATCCAGGGGAATGCGCCCCCTCAGGTAATCAGTATTAGGGCGTTGTCCCACATAGATAAAGACCGCTGATATCTCCAGGGTCGAGGTCTTGCCCGTTTTTACATGGCGCACGCTGAGCCCGCTGACCCGATCATCGCCCAGGATCTCATCGACCACCGTGTCCCAGAGGAACGCCATTTTTTTATTGGCAAAGGCTCTCTCCTGGAAGAGCCTTGAGGCGCGAAGCTGAGCGCGGCGGTGAATTAGGATCACCTCGGAGGCAAATCTGGTGAGCAGGAGACCCTCCTCCACCGCTGAGTCCCCGCCACCGATCACGGCCACCACCCGCTCCTTAAAGAGGGGGCCATCGCAGGTGGCACAATAGGAGACCCCTTTGCCTGAGAGCCGTTCCTCCCCGGGCACGCCAAGTCTTTTGAACGTAGCGCCTCCGGCGAGGATCACCGCCTTTGCGGTATATTCGCCCTCGGTGGTTTTAATCGTCTTTCCTCGCTCGCCAAGCTCGATCCCGCGCACCTCGGCAGTGACGGTCTCCAGACCATATTTTATCGCCTGCTGGTGCATGAGCTCGCCAAGCTCAAGCCCTGAGATGCCATCGGGGAAGCCGGGGTAGTTCTCCACAAGCGCGGCATTCGTGATCTGACCGCCAAAAATGCCCTTTTCAATAAGCAGGGTGCGCAACATTGTCCGTGAGGCATAGAGCCCCGCGCTCAAGCCCGCCGGCCCGCCCCCGATAATGATCACATCATAGGCGATACCCATTTCCCCCGTCCTCTTCAAACCTGGTCGCGATCCGACTGACCTTTTTTCGCTCTAGGCGCTGCGTTACAGAAGGCCGACCTCTACCGTTCAGACTATTGCTCAAAAAGAACGCCTGATAAGGGCGAAAAAGTCGCTACGCCACAAAAAGCTTCCCTCTAAAATTTCAGGGCGATTGTCCAAAAAGAACGCCTGCTAAGGGCAAAAATAGCTGAAGTCACCATTCCCCCCGTCGTCAGGAGAGGATTTCATCTAACGCCTTCTTGAGCTCGGCTCTAGGCCTGAAGCCAACAATCTGACCCACCGGCTTGCCATCTTTAAACAGGAGCATGGTGGGGATCGCGGAGATGCCATACTTGCTGGCATTTCGGGGGGCCTCATCGACATTGAGCCTGGCGATGCCTAACCTCCCCTTATACTCCTCTACGAGGTCATCCAGTATTGGGGCCACCGCTATGCATGGGGCGCACCAGGGGGCCCAAAAATCCACCAGCATCGGCGTTTCCGCCTTAAGCACCGTTTGGTCAAAGGTTTTGTCATCAACTGCCACTGGTTTTTCCATAACTACCCTTTCTTTAGTTAATCCCCGTCTCTATCGCCGCCACCACCCCCTGCTCCACCGCCCGTTTTGCAATAAAGACGGCGTTCTTAATCGCCTTGGCCTCGCTGTGCCCATGAGCGATGATCACATTCCCGTTTACCCCCAGAAGGGGCACCCCACCATGCTCGGCGTAGTCCAGGGAGTGGATCACGCTGCGCAAGGTACGCTGCAACATGAAGGCCATCACCCTGATGTGGGGTCGTTGCGTGATCGCCTGCCGCAGCGACTGGAGCACCATCTCCCCCACCCCCTCGCCAGTCTTAAGCACCACATTGCCGGTGAAACCATCGGTGACGATCACGTCCGCGATACTGCGGGGGATATCATTTCCTTCCACATTGCCCACGAAGTTTAGGCTGGTGTCCTTCAGCAGCCGGTGGGTCTCGCGAACCAGAAGGTTCCCCTTGGCCTCTTCCTCCCCATTAGAGAGGAGGCCAATTCTCGGGCGCGCCAGTCCGAAAATCCTTTCCATGTAGACGCTGCCCATTTGAGCAAATTGAACGAGCTGGCTCGGTTTGCAATCGGCGTTGGCTCCGACATCGATCAGGAGCACAGAGTGCCAGGGGAGGACAAAGAGGAAGCCCAGGGCTGGGCGCTCAATCCCCTTGATACGCCTCAGGCTAAGCGTGGCGGCGGCCATCACAGCCCCGGTATTGCCTGCTGAGACAAAGGCGGAGGCCTCGCCCCTTTTTAAGAGGTTCATGCCCACCACAATGGATGAATCCTGCTTCTGGCGCACCGCCTCAGCGGGGTGATCCTCAGACCCCACCACCTCGCTGGCATCAACGATGGCTAGATCAAAGTGATAATTTTCCAGCTCCGCGGTAATGGCGCTCCGTTTGCCCACCAGCACCACCTCTACCCCCTGCTCCCGGGCAGCCGCTACCGCTCCCCGCACCACCTCTCGGGGAGCATGTTCCCCGCCCATAGCATCTAACACGATTCTCATCTTAAGCGCTCGCTCTTTCCCATAGGTCGCATCGCCCGCCCCATCGGGCAAGCACCTTGCCGTCCCGGAAGACCTGCGAGATCTCACACATATTGGGGCAGGCCTTGCATTCGAAGGAGGAGGTGCGAAAACTGGCTTCCGCCACCGCAAACCCGTTGAACTTTGTCCCGTTGCCCCGCATCGCCATCTCCTCATGGGCAAGAAGCGCCGCCCCAATAGCTCCCATCACCTCATGGTGGGGGGGCACAATTACCTGGCAGCCCAGGGTTTCCTCGAAAGCCCTCACCATGCCCTGGTTAAAGGCGACACCCCCCTGAAACACGATGGGGGGCAGAATCTCCTTCCCCAGGCCGACATTGTTCAGGTAATTTCGCACCAGGGCCTGGCAAAGCCCGGAGATGATATCCTCGAGGCCGTGCCCCATCTGCTGCTTATGGATCATATCTGACTCGGCGAAGACGGTGCACCGCCCGGCGATGGGCACCGTCTTTTTGCTCTGAAGCGCCTCCTTGCCGAAATCCTCGATCCTCATATTCAGGCGTTGTGCCTGCTGATCGAGGAAGCTTCCCGTACCCGCAGCGCACACCGTGTTCATCCCAAAGTCGGTAACGATGCCCCCTCTAATCATGATAATCTTTGAGTCCTGCCCCCCGATCTCGATAACGGTCTGCACATCGGCGACGAGGTGAAGGGCAGCCACCGCCTGGGCGGTGATCTCGTTCTTGACCACATCGGCACTCACCATCACCCCTGCCAGGTAGCGGGCGCTCCCCGTGGTGCCCACCCCCTTGATCTGGGCCCCCGGAGGTAGCCTTGTCGCGAGCTCCTTAAGGCCCTGCTGGATCATCGCGATGGGCCGGCCCTGGGTGCGCAGATAGAGGGAAGTAACAAGCTGGACCTCCTCATCGAGCACCGCAAACTTGGTGGTCACCGAGCCAACATCGATGCCCAGGTAAACTTTTCGTTCTTTACCACTGTTTTCAGGGAGGCTGAACTCAGAAACAAACATTCGTTGTGTCATTAGGCTTTCACCTTATTTAGGGCGAAAAAACTCTTCCTTTATCCTGTCCATTATCCCCGGCTGGGCAATCAGGTCCACCACCGTCATCGCCAGGGCCTTTGCCCCATCAAGGAGCCCGCGACTTCCCTCCGCCGAGGCGGCGGCCGCGGCGAACTCCGGAGAGTGGGGCACAGCCTCCGGTGGGGCGATGGCTACCATCGGGTGAATGGTGGGCACCAACGCGCTTACATTGCCCACATCGCTAGAGCCAAGCGCTCTCTCTAAGGTGGTTCCTAAATTGCGCCCCAGGGCCTCCATATTCCTGGTGAACACCTCTGCCAGGGCAAAGCTGGTCTTGAGCGGGGCGTAATATGCCGTCCACTTATACTCCAGACGAGCCCCCGTAGCCAAAGATGCGGCCTTAAAACAGTTTAGCACCTTTTCCTTTAATTCATCAAGGTAGGCCTCATCCTCGGCGCGCACCAGGAAGCTCCCCGCGCTGTAGGCCGGCACGATATTTGGTGCCTCGCCCCCCTGGGTGATGATGCCGTGGATGCGCGCCCGCTCCCTGATATGCTGCCGGAGAGAATTGATCCCGCTAAAGGCCTGGATCATCGCCTCCAGGGCATTGACCCCTTCCTGGGGAAAGGCGGCGGCGTGGGCCGCTTTGCCCGTAAACTCCACCTCCAGACCGATGCAGGCCAGGGCTTGGATGCTTGCCATGTCCGCCACGCTGGGGTGCACGATCATGGCGGCATCTATATCTTCGAAGGCGCCCCGTTCGGCCATGACCACCTTGCCCCCATAAAGCTCCTCGGCCGGGGTGCCGATAACGATAACGCGACCTCCCGCCTCGTCGATGGCACCTCTTAGGGCCACGGCGGCACCCACCGCAGCGGTAGCGATTATATTATGGCCGCAGGCGTGTCCCAACTTTGGCAGGGCATCGTATTCCGCAAGAAGGGCGATGGTCGGTTTCCCCGAGCCATAGCTCCCGCGAAAAGCGGTAGCTAGCTGGCAAATCCCTTTTTCGACCTTAAAGCCGTTTCTCTCTAGGTATTCTGTCAACCAACCGGATGCCTTTACCTCTTTAAAGCCCAGCTCGGGGTTATGGTGAATCCTCAGGCTCAGCTCAATAAGCTCCTCTCGGTGAGCATCCACCTCCCCGATCGCCATCGCTTTCAGCTTCTCTATATCCAATTTTTCGCCCTAAACCCACGTTCTTTTTGAACAATAGTCTGAACAGTAGGGGCTTACTTTTTGTAACGGAGCGATGAGAATGAAAAAACCCCCGGCGATTATTATAAACTGATGAAGTGGGCATTTCTAGCCCCAATGAGGGACTTGGTGTTGTATAATTACAAAAGATGGTGAATCTTATAGAGCGCTTTCGCGGATGTCTGGTGGGGCTTGCCCTGGGCGATGCCCTGGGAGCCCCTGTGGAGGGGATGGGGCGGGAGGAGATAGAGCAGCGATACGGTCGGGTGAGGGAGCTTTTTGGCGGGGGCTGGCTGGGGCTGGGACCTGGGGAATGGACCGATGACACGGCGATGATGCTCTGCATCGCCCGCAGCATTGTAGGAAAGGGGCGCTTTGACCCTGAGGATATCGTCCTGAAGTTTCTGGGCTGGTTTCAGGCCGGGGCTTTAGGGATCGGGCGCACTACCTGGGTGGCCCTTGAGGCATTACGGAACGGCGCCTCCTGGCAGGATGCGGGGCAGATCGCTCACCAGAGGGTGGGGGGACTCTCCGCGGGCAATGGCAGCATTATGCGCTGTGCCCCCATCGCTCTCCTCGATGCCAAAAACCGCGAGAGGTTGATAAAAGACAGCATCGCTAGCTCCCTGATCACCCATTGGGATCCCAGGGCTTGCTGGGGGGCGGCGGCCCTAAACCTGGCGATCTCCCAGCTGCTTTATGAGGATAGGGGCGTCCTGCTCGACAAGATCGTAGGTAAAATCGAACAACCTGAGGTCAGGCAAGCGGTGGCTAAGGTCGAAGTGATGAGGATGGAGGATGTGGTGCCCTCGGGCTTTGTCCTGGACACCCTTCAGGCGGCCCTCTGGTGCTTTTTGAATACCTCCTCCTTTGAGGATGCCCTGGTATCTGCAGTGAACCTGGGAGGCGATACCGATACCATCGGGGCGGTATGTGGCGCTCTCTCGGGAGCCTGGTATGGTCTGGAGAAGATACCCTCAAGGTGGCAGCAGCCGCTTGCCAGCAGGGGGGAGATAATCGAGCTGGCTACTAAGATTTATGAGCTAGCGCTTTTTCGTACTATACGATAGCCCCTACTATATGGAAGCCGGTCTTATGGGAGCATGGCTACCGGTCTATTCTGACATCTCGTAAAGTGCGAAATCACATCTTCAGCTCGTGGAACCTCTGGGCAAAGCGAATCAGGTTATCGCGCAGGATCATCCCGATAATCCTCCCCTCGCTGACCACAGTTACCAGGTCTAAATTCTCCTCGCCCATTCGCTCGAGGATACTGAGGGCCCCATCAGTGGGACGGACTATCTTCAGATTTTCCACGGGGGTCATCGCCTGCCCTGAGGTGGTGATGTCCCAGTGATCCCGGGGCACCGCCTTTACCTGGTGCGGGGTAAGTATCCCGGCCACCCTCTCCCCATCGGTAACCAGGAAGCACTGGCTTGAGGTGGTGAGGAGCGGCCCGTGAGCCAGTTCCCTGATGGTGAGGTGGCGAGGAACGCGGGGAAAATCTCTGGCCATCACATCTTGAGCGGTGAACCCCTTTAGGGACTCGCGCAGCGTGGTCTGGCGGTAGGTCATGCGGGTGGCGCTGTTGAGGAAAAAAGCGAGAAATATGAACCACAGGCCAGAGAGCCCGCTGAGACCGAGCTCTCTGCCTAGTCCGAAAAAGATCAGGATACCACCGATGATTAAAGCGTATGAAACCCCGTACCCCGCCTGTGTGGCAATTCGTGTTGCTCGCATATAGTTTCCGGTGACCCGCCAGATGATGGCGCGCAGCACCCTGCCGCCATCGAGGGGGAAGCCCGGTATCATGTTGAACGCGGCGAGGATGAGATTGATGTAGGCGAGCCAGAGGGTTAGGCCTGCCACGTACTCGTTGAAGCCGCTACTTAACCAGGAAATGCTATAGAATAGACCGGCGAGCGCTATGCTGCATAGTGGCCCGGCGGCTGCCATCTTTAGCTCAGTGGTGGGGTGAGAGGCCTCCTTTCCAATGTGAGCAATGCCACCGAAAAAGAAAAGGGTGATGCTCTTTACTGGGATGCCCCCTCTGATTCCCACGAGGCTATGAGCCAGCTCGTGAGTCAGCACGGAGGCAAAGAATAGAAGGCTGGTGGCGATGCCCACGATCCAATAGTAGGCTGGAGACCAGAGAGGATAGCTGTCAGGGAAATAAAGATAGGAGAGGAGCACCGTGATGAAGATGAAGATGAGAAACCAGCTATAGTCCAGCCGGAAGGGGATGCCGAAGATCCTGCCCAGTTGAATCGACCTGCCCATTTTTTTCGCTCTTAACCGGCGTTCTTTAAAGCTAATCTCACATTACATCAACGGTTGATTAGTGTCAATTGAGCTTTGCTAAACAATCGCCTTGAAATTGGAGGTCGGCTTCTTGTAGAGGATGGACTAGGACGAAAAAGTGTCATTTTTTTCGCTCTTAACCGGCGTTCTTTAAAGCTAACCTCACATTACATCAACGGTTAATTAGTGTCAATTGAGCTTTGCTAAACAATCGCCTTGAAATTGGAGGTCGGCTTCTTGTAGAGGACCGTCTAGGACGAAAA
>JAUWZB010000137.1 GCA_030615555.1 Dehalococcoidales bacterium | reverse complement strand
GAGATCACATCATAAGGGGGGCTGATCACTGCGGAAAGGTCGCCGATCTGCTCCAGATTATAACGAAGACCGTGAAAGGGTTGAACATTGGCCACGTCGTTCTTAATATAACAAGGTGGCCCATAAAGGTCAATGAGGGGACATGGCCTTCCTGATTTGCTGGATGAAGTCTCCTGCTGCTGCGGCAGGCTGATCGCTGCTCTCCACAATATCCAGGATTCGGCTGCCCATGATCACCCCATCGGCGAGCGAGGCCACGCGGCGTGCCTGCTCCGGGGTGGCGATGCCGAATCCGACGCATAGCGGCTTTGAGGTTACGTCCCTCACCCTGGCGATGAAGCCCTCCAGGTCAGGGGGCAACGCCTCCCGGGCACCGGTAACCCCCTTAAGCGATACCACATAAATGAACCCGCGCGCTCTATCGGCTACCAGGCGAAGGCGCTCCTCGGTGGTGGTGGGGGCAAGCAGGTAGATGAGGTCCAGACGCTGTCTCTCGGCGAGCCCCTCAAGCTCTGCCCCTTCTTCAGGGGGCAGGTCGGGGACAATCAGCCCATCGATCCCCGCCTCTGAGGAGGCAGCGCAAAAAGCCTCCAATCCATAATGGAGTAGCGGGTTATAGTAGCTCATAAAAATTAGCGGAGCATCGACCCTTTGCCGCAACTCGGAGGCAATCTCGAGGCATCGCTGCGGCGTGATCCCCTGCTGAAGCGCCCGATGGCTTGCCCGTTGAATGGTGGCGCCGTCGGCCAACGGGTCGGAGAAGGGGATGCCCAGCTCGATCATGTCGCACCCACCTGCTACCAGGGCGGGCGCCACCTCCAGTGTCGCCGCCACGCTGGGAAAGCCCACCGTCAGGTAGGCGATCAGCGCTTTTCGCTTTTTTCGCCCTTTACCCGGTGTGGTAAAAAAAGACGATATGCGGCTCATTAATGCTTCTCCACTGCCTTGCTGGTAATACCTATATCTTATTGCCACGCCCGCCCAACTCGAAAAAACCCAGTGCCTTGGCGACGATATCCATATCCTTATCGCCGCGCCCGCTCAGATTGACCAGGATGATCTGGCCCTTCGATAACTCCCCGGCCAGCCTGGCGGCATAGTAGATAGCATGGGCGGGCTCAAGGGCGGGGGTGATGCCCTCCTTCTGGGAGAGCAATTGGAATCCCTCAAGCGCTTCCTCATCGGTAACGGCGAAATAGCTTGCCCGCCCGCTCTCCTTATAGTAGCTGTGCTCCGGGCCGACCCCTGGGTAGTCAAGCCCCGCAGAGATGCTATGGGTCTCCCGGATCTGACCGGCCTCATCCTGGAGTATGTGAGATTTTGTGCCGTGAAGCACGCCAATACTGCCCCCCGTCAGGCTGGCACCGTGCTTGCCGGTACCAAGGCCAAGCCCCCCAGCCTCAACCCCGATGAGCTTCACCTCGAGGTCATTCACGAAGGGGTGAAACAGGCCCATGGCATTGCTGCCCCCGCCGACGCATGCGATCGCATAATCGGGCAGGCGGCCGATAGCCTCAAGGATTTGACGGCGGGCCTCCCTGCCGATAACTGTCTGGAAATCGCGCACCATCATCGGATAGGGGTGGGGGCCGACGACGCTGCCCAAGAGGTAGTGGGTGAAATCGACATTGGTCACCCAGTCGCGGACCGCCTCATTGATGGCATCCTTAAGCGTTTGGCTGCCGCTGGCGACCGGCCGTACCTCGGCACCCAACAGCCTCATCCGGAAGACATTCAGTGATTGGCGGCGCATATCCTCCTCCCCCATGTAGATGATGCACTCAATCCCCAGCATGGCGCAGACGGTGGCGGTGGCTACACCATGCTGCCCGGCTCCCGTCTCGGCGACGATTCGTCTCTTTCCCATGCGCTCTGCCAGGAGACCCTGCCCCAGGGTGTTATTGATCTTGTGGGCGCCGGTGTGCGCCAGGTCCTCCCTCTTGAGGTAGATCCTTGCCCCGCCGCAATGCTCGGCGAGCTTGGCCGCGAAGTAGAGGGGCGTGGGCCGGCCGGCATAATCCCGGAGCAGCGCCGCGAGGCGCTCTTGAAAGCCGGTGTCCTGTTGTGCCTCTCGGTAGGCCTTCTCCAAGGCCTCTAGGGCAGCCATCAATGTCTCAGGGACAAATCTGCCCCCGAACTGCCCAAAATGCCCCGTCTTATCCGGTAATTGGGTTATATCTTTCTTCTTCATCTGCCTTTTCCCCTCAGCGCTTCGTCAGTCTGGCGCACCGCCGCGATAAATGCGTTGATCTTGGAGATGTCTTTTATCCCCTCGCTTTCCACGCCGCTGGAGACATCCACTCCCCAGGGCCTGGCGAGTCTCATGGCCTCGCCCACGTTCTCCGGAGAGAGACCGCCGGCGATAATCACCGGGAATCTTTCCGTGGCCTCTCGTGCCACCCTCCAGTCGAAGGCTTGCCCTGTGCCACCGTAGCTCCCGGCAACATGGCAGTCCAGCAGGCAGATAAAATCTGCTCCCAGCAGTTGGTAGCCCAGCGCCAACTCGGCGAGGATATCCTCGCTACCCTGCTGGCT
>JAUWZB010000108.1 GCA_030615555.1 Dehalococcoidales bacterium | reverse complement strand
GGCGCCATCGGCACCAATTCTCCCGATAAGGTGCAGGGCGAGGTCTTTGGCATATACCCCCTTTTTGAAGCGGCCGCTAACCATCACCTTGAAGCTCTCGGGCACCCTGAGCCAGGTCTTTCCCAGGGCGATGGCGATGGCGACATCGGTGGAGCCCATCCCCGTGGCAAATGCCCCCAATGCCCCTGCGGTCACGGTATGGGAGTCAGCGCCGATGATCACCTCGCCCGGGTTGGCATAGGATTCCACGACCAGTTGGTGGCAGACCCCTTCCCCCACATCGCAAAGCTGGGTGCCGCTCTTTTGGGCGAACTGGCGCAAGGTGACGTGGTCGTTGGCGAGCTCTCGTGAAGGGCTGGGCGCGGCGTGATCCAGGAAAAGTACCGTCCTTTCAGGATTGGCTATCCTCTCAAGGCCGCTCTCTTCAAGTTGCCGCAGCGCCAAGGGGCCGGTGCCATCCTGGAGGAAGGCGAGGTCAACCCTGGCGATAACGATATCTCCGGCATGAGCGTCGGTCTCCGACTTCTCACTCAGGATCTTCTCGGCGAGGGTCTTTCCCAAAATAAGCCTCGTATGTGCTGAACGCTGATATCAGGGCTTTTAGATTGCTCCTATCTGCCGCTCAGCCAAGTCGCCAATGACAGGCAACTTGTACCTTTCGCCACTGAAGGCTTTGACCATCAATACTATCCACAGGACGAAGGAAACGAGCCCTGCGATCCCGCCCAGCGCTACCCCGATAAGGGGAATCCAGCTCACCGCTATTATGATCAGGGTTAGGCTGCCAAAGGTGATCAGGGATTGCATAGCATGGAAACGGACGAGCTGGTCCTCTTTCTCGATGAGTAGGAATATGAGCCCGGTCACCCAACCCAGGAGATAGCAGAGCAATCCTGCAACATTTGACTGAAGCCCGGTGGTCTCCTTGCGCCTCTCTGGCGGTATGGTCAGGTTGCCACCACAGTTTTGACAGAACTTGGCGGTTTCGGGGTTTTCAGAACCGCAGTGCGGACAGTTCATTCTTACTCAATCACCGCGATGACATCATCCTTGGCCACCCGATCCCCAGGCTTAAATCTCAGCTCCTTAACCGTGCCATCGATGGGGGCGGGGAGGGCACTCTCCATCTTCATCGCCTCTAGGATCACGATGGTATCGCCTGCCTTAACCTGTTGCCCCACTTCCACTTCGTATCTGATGATCATTCCCGGCATGGGAACGAGGACAGCGCCCTCCACAGCCACCGCTGGCGCCTCTTTGGTCTCCTTGGCAGCCACCGGTTCCACCGGTTTTGGCGGCGCCGCGCTCGCCGGAGATCGACTTATTACTTGTGCCCCGCCTGTGGGCTCTACCTCCACCTGGTAATACTCATTGCCCACAAAGACGTTATAAACCCTGAGCCCCGGCCCCTTTGGCGGGGCGGGCTTCTCCACCTTCTCCACCAGCTTGCCCGCCTTTGCTTTGGCGATAAGTTCATCCTCCCGCTTCACGTCCTCTAAAGTTTTTGGTTTTGTCTCCGGTGGCGGCTCCTCCAACCCGTATTTCCATTTCAAAAAGCGCATCCCGGTGGTGGGATAGAGGGCATAGATGAGGGTGTCGCCGATGTCCTTGGCAGTCTCCTTTGTAGCCTCCTTAGCCTTCGCCATCTCCGGCTCCAGCATGTCTGCGGCGCGACAGGCGATCGGCTCCTCACCGCGCTCATAGCCCTTGAGGGCCAGCTTTTGCACCTTAGGGTCGACCTCTGCTGGGGGCTTGCCATAGAGACCGTATATATAATCCTTAACCTGAGCGGAGACCATCTTGTATCTGCCCATCAGGACATTTTGCACTGCCTGAATCCCCACAATCTGGCTAGTTGGGGTAACCAAGGGTGGATAGCCCAGCTCTTTCCTGGTTTTGGGAAGCTCGGCATATACCTCACCGATCCTATCCAGCGCCCCCGCCTCCCTTAGCTGGGCCACCAGGTTGGTGGTCATGCCTCCCGGGATCTGGTGCATCAGCACCTCGGTATCGATGACCGCCATCTTTGTGGTGCCCAGGAAGTCGCGGTATTTGGGGGCGATGGACTCGATATACTGCCCTAGTTTGAAAAGATGGGCCAGGTCCAGCCCCGTGTCCCTTGGTGTCCCTTCAAGGGCCACCACAATAGGCTCCACCGCTGGCTGAGAGGAGCGCAGGGCAAAGGGGGCTAGGGCGGTATCGATAATATCCACCCCAGCCTCGGTGGCCTTAAGACAGCTCATGGAGGCCATGCCACTGGTGTAGTGGGTGTGGAACTGAACCGGTATCTTTAACGCCGTCTTAAGGGCTTTGATTAGCTCATAGATGTCATAAGGGGCGGCGAGCCCGGCCATATCCTTGATGCAGATGCTGTCGGCGCCCATATCCTGGAGGATGAGTGCTTTCTTGACATAATACTTAACGTTGTAGATCGGCCCCCCTAATTTCCGCTCGGTGAGGGAGTAACATAGGGTCCCCTGGATGTGCTTGCCGCATTCCTTGATCGCCTTAAAAGGGGCCTCGAAATTGCGCTCATCATTCACCGCATCGAAGACGCGGAAGATGTCGATGCCCACCTCGGCCGCCTGGTGGACGAAGGCATGCACCACATCGTCGGCATAGTGGCGATAGCCCACCAGGTTCTGCCCGCGAAGCAGCATCTGAAGCGGGGTATTAGGCATCAGCCGCTTCAGGAGGCGCGGTCTCTCCCAGGGGTCCTCATTAAGGAATCTGGTAGGGACATCGAAGGTAGCGCCTCCCCAGACCTCCATGGAGTGGAAGCCTGCCTTATCCATCTCCGAGGCGATGGCCTCCATATCTTCGGTGCGCATCCTGGTTGCCAGCGATGACTGATGTCCATCGCGGAAGGTGGTATCGGTGATTTTGAGAGGTTTTTTCTCTTCCATAAGATCATCTCCTTTTAAGGGGGTCTGAGGCGCATATTCTTAGCTGCCAAATTATACGCATCCTCATCATCTCCTCCAGACCCCAGTATTTCCAGGGGCTGAACGTGAGGCGAGGCCTTGGTAGCGTTGGTGCCACTGCCAGCGCCTCCTCTTCCTCAAACCGGTCGATGGCAGCCATGATCGCCGCCATGATCCCCTCTTTTTCGTTCATCCTTTCCCTCTAAAGCGGGATGTTGCCGTGTTTCTTGGGGGGATTTGAGTCCCGCTTGTTTTGGAGCATTTCTAAGGCCCTTATCAGCCTGGGGCGGGTCTCCCTGGGGTCGATCACATCATCGATATAGCCCCGGGCCGCCG
>JAUWZB010000103.1 GCA_030615555.1 Dehalococcoidales bacterium | reverse complement strand
TTAGGAAACCGCTGCTCTATCCTCTGAGCTACAGGGGCTCTTTTCGCCTGTTAAGGTCTGTTGCCTACTGGATATTGGCTTATGGTGGAGATAGGGGGATTCGAACCCCCGACCTCTGCGATGCGAACGCAGCGCTCTCCCAGCTGAGCTATATCCCCTCTGGCAGATGAAATTATAGCAAAAGCCAAAGCTCTATGTCAAGGTAATCGCCTTCACCGAGGAAGCTGCTCCCCCTTGGGGATGCTATTTGCCGATGCAGAAGTTGCTGAAGATGGTCTCCAGAAGCTCCTCGCTCACCGTCTCGCCGGTGATCTCGCCTAGGGCATTCAAGGCAGCGGTGAGATCGATGGTCACGAAATCATCGGGCATCTGTGCCTCAATACTCGATAGGGCTTGATCAAGGTGGCTTTCCGCTCGCTCCAGGCAAGCCTTGTGGCGGGGGTTGGAAACCAGCAGGGCGTCCGAGGTGGTGACCTTCCCCCCAAGGACACAAGCCACCATCCTCTCCTCCAACCGGTCAAGCCCTTCACCGGTCAGGGCTGATACGGAGACCGTGGCCCAGGGGAGGTGATCGAGGGCAGCTCGCCGGGGCAGGTCGCACTTATTGGCGACCACCAGCACCTCCTTCTCTGAGAGAAGGGCGATGATCTCTTTATCGGAGCTTTTTAAGGGGGTGCTGGCATCGAGCGCCAGCAAGACGAAATCCGCCTGCTCGATGGCCTTGCGGCTGCGCGCCACCCCCAAAGACTCAACCAGGCCCTTGCGCTGTGCAATGCCTGCAGTATCGACAAGGACGAAGGGCACCCCCTTCAGGTTTACCACCTCCTCCAGGGTGTCTCTGGTGGTGCCAGGTACAGGGGTGACAATGGCGCGGCTCTGCCTGAGCAGGCGATTTAAGAGGCTTGATTTGCCCACATTGCGGCGTCCCACAATGGCAGTCCTGACCCCCTGGCGATAGACGATCCCCTGATCGGCGCTTGAGATGAGCTCCCTCAGCATCTGGCGGGCCCTCTCCAGGGGAGGGATTATCTCCAACTCCGCCACCTCATCCTCGGGGAAATCGATCCTGGCGGTGAGGTAGGCAAGAACGCTCATCAGCTCGGCACGCACCGCCTTAAGGGACTGGGAAAGGCTTCCCCCAAGGCCTTGCACGGCAACCCTTAAGCTAGCCGCCGTCTTAGCGCGCACCACATCCAAAACCGATTCTGCCTGAGCCAGGTCGATCCTGCCATTGAGGAAAGCTCTTAGGGTAAACTCCCCCGGGTTCGCCAGCCGAGCGCCATACCTGAGCACTAACTCCAAGACGCGCTGCAGGGGTGAGGGGCCACCATGGCAATTGATCTCCACGATGTCCTCTCTGGTATAGGTATGAGGCGCTGCCATATAGGAGACTAGAACCTCATCGACAACCTCCTTTGTGGCAGGGTCGATGATATGCCCATAGACGAGGCGGCGGTCGTGCAAGGGGCGGTGGAACACCTTTTCGGCGATCGCCAGGGCATCGGCTCCGCTGAGGCGCACGATCCCGATCCCGCTCTCACCAAGGGGGGTGGAGAGGGCAACAATCGTGTCCTCGTACATAGCTTGGTAAGTATACATCCTGCGCCCCGGTTCATCAAGGGAATGTACTCGTTCCGGTGATTAGTGCCACATCACCCGCTGTCCGTCATTTTCTCGGTAGCACTCCGTGCTCTCATTGCGACCCCCTCAAATCCCCCCCCTGGCGGGTGGGCACAAAAAGCTTGCTAAACGCTCGCTTCTCGTCCTCCTAAGAATGAAGTATAATGGCGAAATACCATGGAGCAAGCCGGTCAGAAAAGGTTTTTCGGGGTCAGCCGCAACGTTTTCGCCCTCGGCTGGGTCAGCTTCCTCACCGATGTCTCCAGCGAGATGATCTTCAACATGCTCCCCCTTTTCCTGATGAATGTCTTGGGGGTAGGAGCGGCATTTATTGGCGTTATCGAGGGGCTTGGCGATAGCGCTGCCACTATCTTGAAGGTAGGGAGCGGCTGGACGAGCGACAAATTGGGCCGGCGAAAAGGGCTGACCACCCTGGGCTATGTCCTCTCCACTATTTCTAAACCCTTTCTCCTCCTCGCCTCAACCGGAGGTGCGGTGCTCGGCATCCGCCTCGTCGAGCGCTCTGGCAAGGGGATTCGCGCCTCGCCCCGCGATGCCCTGATCGCCGATTCCACCGTCCCAGAGGCGATGGGGCGTGGCTTTGGCTTTCATCGCGCCATGGACACCCTTGGCGCTGTGGTCGGTATCGCCATCGCTGCTGCCGTCCTCTACTTTATGCTCGGGAGCGAGCAGGCGCTCACCAAGCCCACCTTCCACTGGCTGGTCATCATCGGTATCTTCCCGGCAGTGCTCTCGGTGCTCCTTCTCGTCTTCTTCGTTAAGGAGGCGAGAGCCCCCCGCCGCAAGCCGTGGAAAATCGACGTAGAAGCCCTTAGAATTGTCTTCGATAGGCGGTTCAAGATTTTCCTAGCGGTAGTGGCTCTCTTCACCCTGGGCAACGCCGCCACTGCCTTTCCTATTTTGCGGGCTGCTAACATCGGGCTATCTCCCTTCTACATTCTCCTCCTGCTTGTCCTGTTCAACCTGGTCTATGCCTCCGTCGCCTATCCCGCGGGAAGGCTATCGGACAGGCTTGGCCGGAAGCGGGTCATCGTTGCCGGCTGGGGAGTGTATGCCCTGACCTATCTGGGATTTGCCCTGGCGGGGGCATCGTGGCATGTAATTTTGCTCTTCGCGCTCTACGGGCTTTACTACGGCATGGCGGAGGGGGCGAGTAGGGCCTTTGTTGCCGACATAGTGCCGATGGAGCGACGGGGGACGGCCTACGGGCTTTATCACGGAGTGGTGGGGCTTATGTTGCTGTTCGCTAGCGTGATCGCCGGGGTTTTGTGGCAATGGGTCAGCCCATCAGCGCCCTTCTTCTTCGGGGCGGTGATGGCCGGGGCGGCGATGGTGGGGTTCGCGCTATTTATCAGGGAGTGATTTTTGGAGCCTTGGAGACGGGAAAGTTATGTCTCTTGCCTCGACTTGCCGTAACGCTCATGACAAGATAACACTTTACCAGAACGAAATTCCGTTTCCAGGAGTTGCCAGTATCGTGGAAATAGTTTAATATTTATCAAGGGGTGATTTATGGAAGATAGGGTGGCAATCTTCATCGACGGGAGCAACCTGTATCACGCGCTGCGCTCCAACCTGGGGCGCTACGACCTCAATTTTGCCGAGTTCGCCAATAAGCTCTGTGGGCCCAGGCGCCTGTTCCGGACATACTATTACAACGTCCTGCAGGACCCCAGCCAGCGGGTTGAAGGCCACCGCGAGCAGCAGGACTTCCTCAACGCTCTTCGCGAAACGCCGTATTTAGAGGTGCGGCTGGGGGGCACCAAGCTGGCGCAGGGCATCCCGGTGGAGAAGGGCATC
>JAUWZB010000063.1 GCA_030615555.1 Dehalococcoidales bacterium | reverse complement strand
TTCTGCATGAACCGGGAGCCGCTGATAAAGATGGGCGACCGCTCGCCATAATCAAGCATGGCGCGAAAAAGGTCACGGTCCTGGATGCCAGCGACGGCGTCGCACTCCCTTTGGCCACCCCCCGAGCAGTGGCGGTCGCAGTCGGCGGGGTCATGGGGGCAGAGGGCCACCCGCAGGGCATTGACCACATCGGTGCTGCGCGGGAAGCTGATGTAGCTGCCGAGCGCGAAAAATTCGGTCTCGCTGTGGCGTTTCATGCGGTCAAGGGCTCCCAAATATTCCCGGTCCAGTAGCTCCTCCCTGACATAGCTCTTCGCCTCCTCGAAATCCCTTCCCGCCAGCCCCCAGAGGATGAGCGAGCCATCGATGAGAGCGACGGTCGGCCGCTTACCGGGGAGCTCCTGGACGATTTTTTCCAGCGCCTGACACTCCGCAATGCTCCGCTTCACCCCCAAAAGCGCCCCCTCGATAAGCTCCTCCCTGCCAGCGGGGTCGGTGAGCACGAGTTCATCGCCGAAAAAGAGCGCGGGCTCGCTCGAGAGCAGGGCATCGGGATTTTCCCCGTAATGGAGGAGGGCACTGCCGATATTGATCAGATAGCATCTCACCGAGCTGTGGCGGTCAACATCGATATGGGAGCCATCGGTGGCAAGCACGGTGAACTCTGAAGGGCAAGATGGCGCCTCATGGTGTTGCGCCAGCCCTTCGGTCAGCCCAGCGACCAGCCAGGAGGTCTTGCTTGCGGCGATTTTCCGCTTCAGGGGATCGATATCGGCGGCGTGCAGGAGCTGGAGGGCACGCTCCAGGCGTTCCCCCCGCTCTTTTTCCTCGGTCTTGAGCTTTGCTGCCAGCCCTTCGATCTGGGCGGCAACCTGGCTGAGGTCTAGGGGCATTTTAGCCTTTTTCGCCCTTTCTCAAACGATTTTTTATAAAAACGCGCCTCTCCCCGAGTTGAGGCTGGGAAGATAACGCATCTTTTAGTACGAAAAAGCTGCTACCCCCGAAATTCAGGGGGCGACTTCCAAAATGTCTCCCAATCTTCCATTCCAATGCTGAGGTCGGAAAGGACCTTTGTGGAGACCGGGTAAGAAATCCCTGCCTCTTTCTCTATCTTTTTGATCTGGCGGCAAAGAACGAAGGTCATCGTCTTAACATGCTCATAGCTCATCCAAACCCTGGCCACTGTTTCGGGCACTTTCCCCGGGCCTGGTTCAGGAGGGCTTTTCCTGAGGTTAATCACCATCCCGTAGGGCCCTCCGCTAATCATGAATTGGTCTGAGTAAAATTCGGGGATCTCTTTCTCTTCAGGCATATTCTCCTCCTGTCTCTTTGAGGAGTATAGCATAGCGGCATTCAGGGGGCAATCCGCAATTGCTCGAAGGAGCAGGGTTTGATATTATAACATTTGGTATTATATAAGGTATATCTTTATATAAGGCGTATCTTTAAAGGAAGTGTTTAGGTAAGGACGAAAAAAGGAGGGATCGTGAGCGTAGGATTGGTATATGACCCTATTTACCTGGAGCACGATACCGGGCCGCATGTGGAGATCGCGTCACGGCTGGTGAGGGTCGTGGGGCACCTGGAGGAGACCGGGGTGATGGGGCAGCTTGCCCCAATTCGTCCCCGCGCTGCCACTGTGGAGGAACTATCGACAGTGCATTCCCCGGGTTACATCTCTTATGTGGAGTCCTTCGCCCAGAGGGGCGGCGGCGCGCTCGACCCCGATACCGTGGTCTCGCCAGCCTCCTATAATGTGGCGCTTCACGCCGCCGGTGGCCTCATCAAGGCTGTTGATGCGGTGATGGCTGGGGAGGTGGCAAGCGCCTTCGCCCTGGTCAGACCCCCGGGGCATCACGCCCTGCGCTGGGAGGCCATGGGGTTCTGCCTGTTCAACAATGTTGCCATCGCAGCCCACCATGCGATAGCTAGCTACCAGCTGGAGCGCGTCTTGATCGCTGACTTCGATGTCCATCATGGCAATGGAACCCAGGACACCTTTTATGGTGACCCCCACGTTCTCTACTTCTCCAGCCACCAGTATCCCTTTTATCCCGGGAGCGGTCGTGTCGATGAGATCGGGGCTGGGGAGGGTGAGGGGGCCACGGTGAATGTTCCCCTGCCTGCCTGGTGTGGCGATGAGGAATACCTGCGGGTGTATGATGAGGTTCTCGTTCCGGTGGCGAGGCGCTTTCGCCCTCAGCTCATCCTGGTCTCCGCAGGCTATGACTCCCACTGGGCTGACCAGATATCACTGATGCAACTAAGCGTCGCTGGCTTCGCGAAGCTGGTGCGCATCATAAAAGGGCTGGCCGATGAGCTTTGCGCTGGGCGACTCATCTTCACTTTGGAGGGAGGCTATCATCTTGAGGCGCTGGCCTCATCGATAAGGGCAACCCTGGATGTGCTCCTCGGCAGCCCTGAGATCGTCGATCCCTTAGGCGAGCCTCTTGGAGCAAGGGGGGCCCCATCTATTGAGGCCCTTCTTCAGGAGATAAAGGAGACTCACAAGCTGTCCTGAGGTCCTCGCCTTTTCCGGTACTGGGGGCAGGGACTGGGGCAATCCTCACACTCCGTCTCGCAGGGCTCAACATGGATTGTCACGCGGGCATTGGCAAGCTTTGACTTAATGTCCTCCTCCAGGTGGTCGCATAGCTTGTGTGCCTTTTCTACGCTGGTACTTCTGGCCACTACCATATGCAGCTCGATGTAGCGCTCGCTGCCCGCCTTTCGGGTGCGCAGCTCGTGAAAGCCCACCAGCATTCCAAAGTGCTCATTGATGCAGGATGCTATCAGAACCTCTTCATCCTCGGGAAGCTTGACATCGATGAGGGGTGGGAAGGCTCTCCTCGTCACATTATATGCCGTTTTCACGATAAAGAGAGCCACGCCGATAGCAATAATGGGGTCGAGAATATTGAACCCGGTGATGCGCACCACGATCAGCCCGGCTAATACCCCCAGCGAGGTATAGACATCAGTGGTGAGATGGCGGGCATCGGCCTCCAGCGCTATCGAATCCGTTTTCCTGGCGATGCGTAGCAGGTGACGGGAGACAAGGATGTTCACCACTACAGAGACCGCCATCACCGCGATCCCGATACTTAGCCACCAGCCATATTCGATCACTGCTCCCGTAATGATCCTTTGTATCGCCTCGTAAATGATGAAGGCAGCAGCGACAAAGATCAGGCCCGCCTCTATGGTGCCACTGACATTCTCCACCTTGCCGTGGCCAAAGGGGTGCTCCCTATCCGCTGGCTTACCGGCAATCCGCAAGCTGATGAAGGCGATGCCCGCAGCCACGAAGTCGATGCCACTGTGGATTGCCTCAGCGATGATGCTGATACTGCCACTGAGGATGCCAGCCACTACCTTAAGCAGGATCAACAGGGTGTTGGAAAGGACAGAAAGCCCGGCGGCACTGGTCTTGGTTTGGAACATTTATCCCCCTCTGGCGGGCACTCGCCTGGGAATGATGCGCCTGAAAAACCTGCCAAGCTCACCACTCTCCCAGACGATGAGCAATTGGCTGGCAATGCAGATGGAGCTGTAGGTGCCGATGATCACGCCGATCAACAGGACGAGCACGAAGTTGTGGATGGTGGCCCCGCCCAAGAGGAACAGGGCCAGCAGGACAAACAGGGTGGTTAGGCTGGTGTTGAGGGAGCGCCCTATGGTCTCCATAATGCTGTGGTTGACCGTGGTCTCCAGAGGGCTCCCGGTGCTCTTGGCCATGTTCTCCCGGATGCGGTCGAAGACCACGATAGTGTCATTCACGCTATAGCCGATCACGGTGAGCACGCCGGTGATGAACATGGCGTTGATCTCTATATCGAGGAACACGCCCAGCAGGGAGAAGATGCCGAGCACAATGAGCACATCGTGGACTAAAGCCACGATGGCGCAGACGCCGAAGTGGAATGGTTTCAGCACCCGGCGAAAGGCCCAGGTAATGTAGAGTAGGATGCCAATGGCAGCAGCGAAAACGGCGAGCGAGGCATGCCGCTCAATCTCACTGCCGATGGTGGGGGAGACCTCATAGTCTACATCAATGGTCGGCTCTTCACCGAGCCTATCCTTCAGGGCGTCCTTTATCTCAGCCACATCTTCGTCTGACAGCAGTGTGGTGCGGATGATAAAATCGCCCTCCCCGGTTTTTTGAATGATGGCGTCATCATGCCCCAGGTTCACCATCTCCTCCCGAAGCGCCTCCTGCGCCACCTCTTGCTCGAAGCTTATGGTCATCATCGAGCCGCCGGTGAACTCGATCCCCCTGTTGAGGCCAAAGGCGATCAGGGAGATGACCCCGATGAGGATGATGATCCCCGAGATGCGGAAATACCACTTTCTCCTGCCGACGAAATTAATCATTTTTCGTCCTAAAGCGCCTCGTAAAGCTCTGAAAACTCAGCTTCTCTTTTGAGAAAGCCCCTGTATAAAACACGCTTCGTAAAGTTTGAAAAGCTCTCATGGTCGAAATAGCGATATCCTTCTTGCCAGCGGGGTGAACACCATAGTGCGCAGAAAACTTCTGGTAATCACGATTGCCGTGAACATACTTACAGCAACTCCGATGCCCAGGGTCAGGGCAAAGCCCATCACCAGGGGAGCGGCCACAATTCTGCTCCCAAACCAGAAGAGGATGATGCAGATAATAAGAGTGGAGAAATTGCTATCGCGAATCGCGGGCCAGGCACGGTTAAAGCCTGCCTCAATAGCAGCCCCCATGGTCTTTCCGGACCTTAACTCTTCCTTCAGCCTCTCGAAGATGAGGATATTGGCATCAATGGCTATCCCTATGGAGAGGATCAATGCCGCGATGTGTGCCAGGGTCAGGGTAACGGGAACCAGCTTGAAAATGGTGAGCATGATAGCGCCATAAATAAGCAAAGCAGCGCATGCCAACGCGCCGGGGAGGCGATAGTAAAAGATCATGAACAGGAGCACCAGCGCCAGACCGATTATCCCGGCGATGAGGCTCTTACGGAGGGAGTCGGCACCAAGGGTAGCATCGACGCTCTGGCTTACCGCCGGCTCGGAGTAGAAGTTGTCCCCCTCCCAGTGTCCAAGGGGAAGAGGCAGCGCTCCGCCATTCAGCTGGCTGGCTAGCATTCTTGCTTCCTCAAAGGTCAAGCCCTCGATAATGCCTCTCGCGGCGATCTGAGACTGGACTGCCGGTGCTGAGATAAGCTCGTTATCGAGGAAGATGCCCAGGGGCTCACGATTTATGTAAAGTCGCCCGGTGATCTGGGAGAAAAGCCTGGCCCCGTCCTCGTCCCATTCGAAGGCTACCACAGGCTCGCCAGTCTGCTGATTTACATCAACATAGCTATTAGGCAGGAGATACTTACCGGTGAGCGGTAGTTCCTCGCCATCGATCATCCCTGTAGCGGG
>JAUWZB010000002.1 GCA_030615555.1 Dehalococcoidales bacterium | reverse complement strand
AACCAGCCGCAGCGGCGGGGGCGCCCGGTGGTGGTGCCACGCTCATGGGCACGCTCCCGAATCAGCTCCCCCGTCTCATCCAAGAGCTCCGTGGGCATGGGACCGCTGCCCACCCTGGTGGTGTAGGCCTTAAACACGCCGATGATCCCATCGACCTCCATCGGGCTCAGCCCCAATCCGGAGCAAGCGCCCCCAGCCATGGTGGAGGTGGAAGTAACATAGGGATAGGTGCCAAAGTCAACATCCAGCATGGTTCCCTGCGCCCCCTCCAGCAAAACCTTTTCTTTCCTTTCCAAGGCCTCCTTGACCATCAAATCGGTTTCCCTGATGAAGGGGGCCAGAAGCTCACCATAATGGCAATACTTTTCATAGATCTCCTCCAGCACGAGCGGCTGAGCCTCATAAACCCTGGTCAGGATGCGGTTCTTCTGGTCCAGGACAGGGCGAAGTCTCTCAAGAAAGGCACCCTTTTCCAGGAGGTCGCCGGTACGGATCCCCAACCGGCCAGCCTTGTCCATATAGGCAGGGCCGATCCCCCTTCTTGTGGTCCCCAGCGCGCCACTGCCGCGTGATTCCTCCTCCAGGGCATCGAGCAGGAGGTGATAAGGCATGATCAGCTGGGCGCGGTCGCTCACAAAAAGCCTATCCACCGCCACATCGTGCCTCTTTAGCTCTTCGATCTCCTCGAGGAGCACGGCGGGGTCGATGACCACACCGTTGCCGATGATGCAGGTAACCTCCCGATGAAAAATGCCCGAGGGAATGAGATGCATCTTGAACTCGCCATCGGGATTAACTACGGTATGCCCGGCATTGCTCCCCCCGGAGAAACGCACCACCATGTTCGCCTTCTCTGCGAGGAGATCCACGATCTTTCCCTTCCCCTCGTCTCCCCATTGCGCCCCAATAACAGCGATTACCGGCATGCGATTCTCCTCCTTACCCCGATACCAGGTGAGTTCTGCTATTTTTGTCCTTTTCTGAGCTCCCCACCACGCCCATCCACCCCGCAGTATACCAAACGGGGGACTTTTTGATAAGGGGGTGTACTCGTTCATATGATTAGTGACACATCACTTCCCCTCCGTGATTTTCTCGGTAGCACTCCGTGCTGTCATTGCGAGTGAACCCCGATAAATCGGGAAATCTCGTAGTCCCCCCTTGTTCCCTCTCCCTTGAAGGGAGAGGGCTAGGGTGAGGGTGGAGGTGAAATCCCCCTCCCTCTAACTCCCTCCCGCCAGGGGAGGGAGAACTTATTCCCTCACCCGGGATTGCCTTCCCCGAGGCCGACAGGTCGGCCGCCACTTCGGCCTAAAATCGGGGTCGCAATGACAAGTGAAGCGAAATCCACGATCCCGAGTGTCACCGATCTATCTGAGCGTGATAAGGGGGTGCGCCGGGGGCAACCCATATTGACAATGGTAACGAAAGATGATAACTTAATACAAAGCTTTAGAAGGCTCTGCTTAATAATAGCTATCGATAGCATAAACCCAGAGCACCTAAAATAGCCTTTAATTCGCATAGTTCGAAAAAGCCCGAGTGGCGCAACGGTAGCGCAACCGACTTGTAATCGGTAGGGTAGCGGTTCGAATCCGCTCTCGGGCTGTGTAAGGCGAGGGGTATAAGAAGGGCGGGGTGGGTGAGTGGCTAATACCAGCAGACTGTAAATCTGCCGCTGAGAGGCTTCGTAGGTTCGAATCCTACCCCCGCCACTTTTTCGCCCTTTTCGGCGGCAACATAAGAAGGGGCAATGCTCTGTAAAGCGAGCTTCCAAGTAGTAAAGCATATCGAATAGGACGAAAATTCGAAAAAGGCCCACATAGCTCAGTGGTAGAGCACGTTCTTGGTAAGAACGGGGTCGCCAGTTCAAATCTGGCTGTGGGCTTAAGTGAGGAGGGAAAATGGCGAAGAAAGTCTTTGAGAGAACAAAGCCCCATGTTAATGTGGGCACCATCGGGCATGTGGACCATGGCAAGACCACGCTGACATCGGCGATGACCAAGGTGCTATCCCAGGTGGGCTCCACCCAGTATCGCTCCTTCGACTCCATCGATAACGCCCCCGAGGAGAAGGCCAGGGGACTCACCATCGCCATCGCTCATATCGAGTATGAGACGGAGAAGCGCCACTACGCGCACGTCGATTGCCCCGGCCATGCTGACTATATCAAGAACATGATCACCGGGGCAGCGCAGATGGATGGTGCCATACTGGTGATTGCTGCCGATGATGGGGTGATGCCTCAGACCAGGGAGCACCTCCTGCTGGCGCGTCAAGTAGAGGTGCCCTTTATCGTGGCCTGCCTGAACAAGGTGGACCTGGTGGATGACGAGGAGCTATTGGAGGTAACCGAGCTTGAGCTACGGGAGGAGTTGTTCCCCAAATACGGCTTCCCGGGCGGGGAGATCCCCATTATTAGGGTGAGTGCCCTCAAGGCTGGGGAGTGTGGCTGTGGCAAGCGGGAGTGTCAGTGGTGTGGTCCCATCTGGCAGCTATTGGATGCTGTAGATGACTACATCCCAACCCCGGTGCGCGACAAGGAGAAGCCCTTCCTGATGCCCGTCGAGGACGTCTTCAGCATTAAGGGGCGAGGGACGGTGGCCACGGGCCGCGTGGAGCGCGGCGTGATCAAGCCCGGGGCTGAGGTGGACATCGTAGGGCTAAGGGAGACACAGAAGACTGTGGTCACCAGCGTTGAGATGTTCCACAAAATCCTGAGTGATGGGGAGCCTGGGGATGCTATCGGTTGCCTGCTCAGAGGGATGGAAAGGGAAGATGTGCTGCGGGGCATGGTACTGGCGGCTAAGGGGTCGATTAAGCCACACACCGATGCCGAGGCTGAGGTATATGTCCTCACCAAGGAGGAAGGAGGCAGACATACCCCCTTCTTCAGCGGCTACAAGCCCCAGTTCTTCATCAGAACCACCGATGTCACCGGGAGCATCCAGTTGCCCGAGGGGGTAGAGATGGTGATGCCCGGCGATAACATCAGGATGAAGGTGAAGCTCATCGAGCCCGTGGCTATGGAGGAGGGGCTGAGGTTTGCCATCAGGGAGGGCGGCAGGACCGTAGGGGCTGGCGTGATCACCAAGACCCTGGATTAGGGGATGTCGATTGGCGAAGAAAGGAAGCTCCAGGATTATCATTCATCTCGCGTGCACCGAGTGCAAGGATAGAACATATACCACCACCAAGAATAGAAAGAACGACCCGGAGCGGCTGGAGCGCAGGAAGTATTGCCCTCGCTGTCACACCCACAGGCTCTATCGAGAGGTGCGGTAGGATGAGAAGGCAGGCTATGGCGGGAAGACCGCTTATCCCCAGGGTTCGCAGCTATATCGGTGAGATCATCTCCGAGCTCAAGAAGGTGGTCTGGCCTACCAGAGAGGAAGCAAGGCGGCTCACCATAATGGTGCTCATCATCGCCGGTGCGATAGGGCTTTTTCTCGGGGTCACCGATTATGGTTTCACTAGGTTTATGGAGTGGTTAACCAGTTTAGGAGGATAAGGAAGCGAGGAGAAGCGGGTCAGAAACCCCGGTGAGGGGTTTTCCTTTTGCCCAACTTTTTCGTTCTCGTTGCTCCGTTACAAAAAGCCGACCTCTAATTTCAAGGCGATTGTTCAAAAAGAGCGTGGGTTAAGGGCGAAAAGGGGGAGAGATGGCAGAGGATGAGCGGAGATGGTATGTAATTCATACCTACTCCGGATACGAGCAACGGGTTCAGACCAACTTGGAGCACCGCATTAGGTCTATGGATGCCCAGGACAAGATCTTTCAGGTGGTCATCCCCACCGAGAATGAGATCGAGATCAAGGATGGGCAAAAAAGAACCGTAGCCAAAAAGGTCTTCCCCGGCTACATCCTCGTGGAGATGAAGATGGACGACGAGAGCTGGAATGTGGTGCGCAATACTCCAGGGGTCACCGGCTTTGTGGGCTCCGGTGCCAAGCCCGTCCCCCTGAATGAGGAAGAGGTCAACGCCATCTTCAACCAGATGAGGGCAGAGACGCCGCGCGTCAAGGTTGGTTTCCACCAAGGGGAGAGCGTGCGGGTGGTCGATGGCCCCTTTATCGATTTCATCGGGGTGGTCGATGGAATCAATACAGAGAAGGGCAAGGTAAGGGTACTCGTCTCCTTCTTCGGGCGGGAGACGCCGGTAGAGCTTGACTTCCTTCAGGTGGAGAGGCTGTAAAACCACGAATACCTTTCGTTGAGGGATAGGATTGGCCAAAAAGATCAAGACGGTGATAAAACTCCAGCTCCCCGCGGGGCAGGCAAGCCCGGCCCCTCCAGTGGGTCCCATTCTGGGGCAGTATGGCTGTAACATCATGGCTTTCTGCAAGGAGTATAACGAGCGCACCGCCTCCCAGGCAGGCGCCATCGTCCCTGCGGAGATCACCATATATGAGGATCGCTCTTTTACCTTTGTTCTCAAGACCCCGCCCGTCGCCGACCTGTTGCGGCGAGCGCTCAATGTGGAGAAGGGGAGCGGCATGCCGAATATGGAAAAAATCGGCTCGCTCTCCAGGGAAAAGCTCCAGGAGATCGCCACGCTTAAAATGAGGGATCTCAATGCCGCCGACATGGAGGGGGCGATGCGGATGATCGAGGGCACGGCAAGAAGCATGGGGATCGAGGTGGAATAATGGCCCAACATGGCAAGCGGTATCAGGAGGCTGCCCAGCTGGTGGAGCGCACCAGGGAGTATGACCCCAAAGAGGCCATCGCGCTGGCAAAGCAGGCAGCCTATGCCAATTTCGATGAAACGGTGGAGCTTCACCTCCATATGGGTCTCGACAGCCGCCATGCCGACCAGCAGGTGAGAGGGGTCGCCAGCCTCCCTCATGGGCTGGGCAAGAATGTTAGCGTGCTCGTGTTCACCCAGGGCGAGGGGGTGAGGATCGCCGAGGAGGCGGGGGCGGAGCATGTGGGCTGCGATGATCTGGTGAAGCGGATCGAGGATGGGTGGCTCGATTTCGATGTCGCCATCGCCACCCCCGATGTCATGGGCAAGGTCTCCAAGCTGGGCAAGGTCCTGGGGCGGCGGGGGCTGATGCCCAATCCAAAATCGGGGACCATCGTGCCCTCCCAGGACCTGCCTCGGGCGATCAGCGATTCCCAAAAGGGGCGGGTCGATTTCAGGATGGATAAGACGGCGGTCATCCACCTCCCCGTGGGCAAGCTGAGCTTCGAGAACGATAAGTTGCTGGAGAACCTGGCAACCCTGATCGAGACCGTGATGAGGGCTAAGCCCAGCGGCGCTAAGGGTCAGTATGTAAGGAGCGCCACGCTGAGCACATCGATGGGGCCGGGGATCAAGCTTGACCTGAAGCCAACCATGGAGCTGCGCGCTCCATAATAGAAGTGAGATGAGGTATGCAGAACGTAGGGACCGTTGACCGAGTTGTGCGGTTAATCTTGGGAGCGGTGGCACTGATTCTCGCCTTTCTCCTTCTTGACGCGGGTGACGGGGCAGCAGGGGGGATTGTGCTGGCGGTTATTGGAGCAATGATAGTGCTGAATGCAGCAACAGGATACTGTTTGCTGGATACCGTATTTCACTTTTCAACAATAAAATAGCGTGCGTGCCGAAGTGCCATAGACAGCGGGTGCCTTCAGGGCTTAATATTTACCCGCCGAGGCGAAAGAGGGAGTCCTTGGGTCTATGGCGCAGGGACTTTTTCTTTAAGAGGTGAGGTATGCGTCTGGATGAGAAGAAGCAGGCAGTTAGCGAGCTGGCCCAGAAGCTGGAGCGCTCTACTATCGTCATCACCACGAACTATCGCGGGCTCTCGGTGGCGGAGATGACCGAGCTGCGGCGTAAACTACGCCAGGAGGAGATCGAATACCGGGTGATTAAGAATACCCTGGCTCGTTTTGCTGCCGAGCAGGCAGGTAAAGAAGGGCTCACCAGCATTATCGAGGGTCCCAGCGCGATCGCCTTCGGCTATGGCGATGTCGTGGCGCCCGCCAAGGCCTTGATCGATTACATCCGCTCCGCCAAAAGCGAGCTCAGGATTAGGGGTGGACTGCTGGAGCAGCGGGTGCTCAGCGCCGCTGAGGTAACAACACTGGCTACCCTGCCCCCGAAGGAGGTTTTGATCGCCAAGCTGTTGAGCGGGATGCAGGGGAGTATCTTCGCCCTGGTCTATGTGCTTAATGCAAACATAACCGGCCTTTTGGGCCTACTGGTTGCACGCAGAAAACAATTGGAAGGAGGATAAAATGGCTGAGGAGCTAGAGCAGAAGGTGGAAGAGAAGGAAGAGGAAAAGGTGGAGGAGACGGGCGAGGCGAAAGTGGAGGAGGAGCCAAAGGAACCGAAAAAGCAGAAAGTAAAGGCGAAGGTAGAGGAGGAGGCGGAGGAGACAGTCGAGGCGAGGGCTGAGGAGAAGGTAGAGGAGCCGAAAAAGCAGAAGGAAACCAAGCAGGCGGCACCAAAGCCTGCCGCTACCAAGGAAGGGAGGACGATGACCAAAGATGAGCTCATCACGGCCATCAAGAACATGACCGTGCTTGAGCTCAGCGAGCTGGTCAAGACCCTGGAGGCGGAGTTCGGCGTCAGCGCTGCGGCTCCGGTGGCGGTAGCAGCGCCCGCCGCTACCGCAGAGGCTGCCCCCCCTGAGGTGGAGGAGAAGGCAGAATTCACCGTGATGCTTAAAGATGTCGGTGCCAACAAGATCAATGTGATCAAGACGGTGCGCGAGGTAACCGGCCTCGGGCTCAAAGAATCCAAGGACCTGGTGGAAGCTGCCCCCACAACGGTGAAGGAGGGCATTAGTAAAGATGAGGTCGCCACGCTGAAGGAGAAACTGGAGGCCGCAGGGGCCACCGTTGAGGTCAAATAGCTTCGGGGGATATGGCAATGACAGTAAAGGTTATCATGGAACGTACGGTAAATCCGGACCAGCAAGGTGAGTTACTGTTGCTATTGAGGCAACTGAGAGCGAGAGCGGTTGCTCAGCCGGGCTATGTAACGGGAGAAACGCTGACCTCCATCGACAAGCCGGGGACGCATATCGTTGTCAGCACATGGAACAGCCTGCCGGATTGGAAGACCTGGGAGAGTCACCCCGACCGCCTGGAGATTTTGACCAAAATCGAAGCCATCTTAACCACCCCACCTAAAGTGACTGTTTGCATGGAACCATGGGCCCCGTTGCCTGAGAGTATATAAGAGCGGGTGCCGCTAGGGGCTTAAATCGCTTTTAGAGGAGGATGCAGCAATGACGGTAAAGATTATCATGGAACGTACGGTAAGTCCGGACCAGCAAGGCGAGTTACTGGAGCTGCTGAGGCGACTGAGAGCGAGAGCGGTTGCTCAGCCGGGGTATGTAACGGGAGAAACGCTGACCTCCGTTGACAAGCCGGGGACGCATCTTGTGATCAGCACATGGCACAGCCTGCAGGACTGGAGGGCCTGGGAGAACGACCCCGATCGCCTGGAGATTTTGACCAAGCTCGAGTCCCTGTTAAACACTCCATCTAAAGTGGCTGTTTTCACGGAACCATGGGCCTCGCTGCCTGAGGGTATCTGAAGTAGGCCTGAGGTGCTCAGCCGTGGTGGAATATCATCTCAGGATCAGTGAGCTACCTGCCGGCGAGCGGCCCAGGGAGCGGCTCAAGGATAGCGGTCCCGCCTCACTCTCAAACAGCGAGCTCCTGGCGATTATCCTACGTACCGGCACCGCTTCGGAGAACGTGCTCGGGCTTGCGACCAGGGTGCTCACAAGATTTGGCGGCCTCGCCGGTCTCGCCCGGGCGAGCTGTGGCGAGCTTTGCACCGAGCGGGGCGTGGGTCAGGCCAAGGCCGCTCAGCTCAAGGCCGCCCTGGAGCTGGGGCGGAGGCTGACCTCCACCCAGCCTGAAGAAAGAGCAGTGGTCCGCTCCCCTCAGGATGTGGCTAACCTTCTCATGGCTGAGATGGGTTTTCTCGACCAGGAGCAGCTCAGGGTGGTGCTCCTCAACTCCAAGAATCAGGTAATATCCATATCCGAGGTCTATAAGGGGAGTGTGAACACATCGTTGATTCGCCCCAGCGAGCTCTTTCGAGAGGCGGTGCGGGAGAACTGCCCGGCGATCATCGTGGTGCACAATCACCCCTCAGGGGACCCCGATCCCAGCCCTGAGGACATCGCGGTCACCGAACAGATTGTAGCGGCAGGGAGGATGCTGGACATCGAGGTTCTGGACCACATGATCATCGGCGAGCAGCGATATGTGAGCCTTAAGGAGCAGGGGGTTATCCGACCGAGCAACCGGATTCCCTGATCCACCAGACTTGAAGTATAATATAAGAGGGCGAAGGCGTATTATAGCAATGTAACCTGAGGAGGAGAAACTGGCAAAGAAAAAAGTATTGCTTACCGGCGCATCCGGCTCTATGGGCGGCGAGGCCTTTAAAGCGCTACTTAGAAGGAGAGATAAATATGACATCGTACTTCTGCTCAGACCTTCCACGAAAAACAAGAGGGCTTTTAAACGATATGAGGGCCAGGAAGGATTAAGGATCGTTTGGGGGGATTTACGAAATCCCGTTGATGTATTGGAGGCTGTTAATGGAGCGGATCACGTCCTCCATCCGGGCGCGTTCATCTCCCCGGCGGCAGACTACAACCCGCCACGTTGTAGAAGGATAAATCTCGGCGGCACCGAAAATATAATCGCCGCGATTAAGAAGCAGCCAAACAATGGCGACAATGTCCGGCTCGTTTATATCGGTTCCGTAGCTGAATACGGAGATCGGCTTCCACCTGTTCAATGGATCAAGGTTGGCGACCCTCTCAAACCAAGTGTTGGTGACTTTTACGCCACGACAAAAATAGCTGCAGAGAGAGCAGTTATCGAATCGGGTCTAAAATACTGGGCCTCAATGCGGCAGACTTTTATCGCTATCCCGAATGTATACTCTCTTATGGATCCAATCATGTTCCACCAGCCTCCTAATACCCATATTGAACTTATAACCAGCGCGGATGCCGGATATGGCCTGGTCCAAACCCTGGAGTGCCCCGATGAGTTTTACGGCAGGGTGTATAACATGGGAGGCGGCCCATCATGCAGGTTTATCTACAGTGATTATCTCGAACGATTTTTCAAAATCTTCGGTTTAGGGGACTATAGGAAGATAATGCCCCGCAACTGGTTCGGTATAAGGAATTTCCACTGCGGCTGGTATGAGGACAGTTGGGTCCTCAACAAATACCTGGGCCACTGGCGGCATTCGTATGAGGATCAGGTAAAGCAGGTAGAGGATACCATCCCGCTGTATTTGAAACTAGGCTCAAGCATCGCCCCCACTTTTGTCGTCAAAGCATTTATGAAGAGACTGGCAGACCCCCTGCACTGGATAGAGAACAACGATGAGGAGAAGATCAAAGCGTTTTTCGGTAGCCGCGAAGCGTGGGGAAATATTCCCGGCTGGGATGACTACGTTGTTGAAGATGAGAGCAAAGAACTGGAGACTAAGGAGGATGCGCAGACTAAAGAATATACGCTGGAAGACATGCAAAAACTGGCCAAAGCAAGGGGCGGTCAATGTCTCTCAACAGAGTATGTAGACATTAAATCGAAGCTCAAATGGAAATGCGGCTTCGGACATGAGTTTGAGGCTATCCCCAGACCTCTTCTAGCCGGGCACTGGTGCCCCGAGTGTATGCCCCCGCCGTGGAACTGGGATGCCATCGCCAAGGTTGACCCAGCCATAGCTGAGATTTACTACTATAATCATGATAAAGACGAATCTCAATGTGTTGAGTACTTATACCGCCCCAACAAATGATAAAGAGGTTAATAACCGGTCCCACGTGAGAATGATCCGCAAGATTTATCGGGACTATGTGGTTGACGCAATCTCTCGAGTAACCAGACCGATGCAAGCCTCTTTAAATTTTAGTCGCTTCCCCTTTTTCGTACTGGGAGAAGCGACTAAAGTGTCGGGCACTATGAGGCATTAACGCGACCTTGTATAGCTCCCCGCCATAAACTCCTCATCAGAAAGGTAATCGCCGGGGAGGTAGGTCTCGCTCTTGGCATATCGGGTGGGGCTATATCCCTCAAGCTTCAGTGCAGCCCTCTTGGCATCAATATGTGCCAGCGCCTCGCTCACCGCCTTTTCTGGATCAGGCTCAAAGTAATAGGCGGCACCCACCTTCTCCTTCCACCCCTCGGTAATTATCTTGGTAACCGTCTCACTGCCGGCAACGGGAGAGCCCACGCCCATCCAGGTGGTAACGCCGGAGGCCACAAAGTAAGCCCCGATAGAAAGGGCTTTCTCACTCATCCACTCGGGGGCGAATCCGGCCACTGGAAGGTCGCTGATGTCCTCGCCTAGCCCGCCTTCCGTAGCACACTGGGTGAGCACGGTGAGGATTCTCGAGTTATCGACACAGGAGCCCACATGAAGCACCGGTGGGACGCCGATCGTCTGGCAGACCTCCCTGAGCCCTGGTCCGGCGTAGTCCATCACCTCCGGGGTGAGCAAGCCTTGCTTGGCGCAGGCGATGGCATTACAACCCGTGGTCACCACCAGCACATCGTTTTTGATTAGCTCCTTCACGACATAAAGATGGGGATCATCTTGGGTCACCCTGGGGTTATTGCAACCCACCACACCGGCGGCGCCGCGAATCCTCCCCTGCATTATGGCATCGTTCAGGGGGCGGAAGGACTCGCGATAGATCCCTCCCTGCATGTAGGCGATATACTCATGGGAGAAGCCGGCTACCAAGTGGTCGACATAATCGGGGATGTGAACCTTCTCTTTTTCCCGATTGGGGAAGTTATCGATAGCGACTCTTATGATCTGCCTTGCGATTTCCAGAGCGTTATGCTCATCGAACTCAATGCGCATTGCACCTGTGATATGGGCCTTTGGTGAGGTGGTGATGATCTTGGTGTGGAAGCGCTCGGAGACTGCCTGAATCCCCTGCATGATACACTGGATGTCCACTATCATGGCGTCGATCGCACCGGTAACGATGGCCAGCTCCTGGGAAAGGAAGTTGCCCACCACCGGTATCCCCTGGCGCATCAGGATCTCGTTGGCGGTGCAGCAGATGCCCGTCAGGTTTATCCCCTGGGCTCCCTTGGACCTGGCGTATTCGATGAGCTCCGGGTCGCTGGCGGCAACCACGATCATCTCGGAGAGGGTGGGCTCGTGACCGTGCACCACTATATTTACCTCATCCTCCTTCAGGATGCCGAAGTTGCTCCTTGCGGCCACCGGCCCCGGGGTGCCGAAGAGGATGTCGCTAATGTCAGTGGAGAGCATCGAGCCTCCCCAGCCATCGCCTAAAGCTGTTCTCATAGCATGGTCAAGGATATGCTCGGCGTCCTGGTCATTCCCCATATGGGTGCGATGAAGGGTCTCCACGATCTCCCGGTCAATACCCCTGGGGGTAATACCTAGCTTTCGCCAAATCTCCTGGCGCTTTTGCGGGGCGCGCCTGACATAGAGAATCTCCCCCTCCTGGCGACCGAACTCGGCGAGCGCCTTTCTGCCCACATCGATGGCGATCTCCTCCTTGGAGCGCCCCTCCGTTTCCACACCCAAATGCCTAGCCACGTTTTTAAGTTTCTTCTCATCCTTTATCTGATAGTCGGCAGCCTTTCCCTCGGCGGCGGCGATCAGGGTGTGAGCCATGTCGCGACCGTGGTCGGAGTGGGCGGCGGCTCCGGCGGCGATCTCTCGAGCCAGGTTCCTGGCTGCCACGGTCTCCACGGTCGCCCCACAGATTCCCACTGTCGTCTTGCCGGTGAGGCGGCAGGGCCCCATAAAGCAAATCTTACAGCAACTGCCCCCATGCCCGATGGGGCAGGGCTTGGTGGTCTCCGCCCGGTCGAAGGCGGTGGAGATCCCCTCAGCCTCCGCCTTTTCCAGGATCTCGATTACTGCGGGGTCTATAGTCGTCTTTTTCTGCTCTGCCATTTTCCTTCCTCTCCGGGGATTGTGTTAGATTTCACGATCCATATATCATTGTAGCATTTTTCTGTTCACCAGGTCAACTTCTTCGCCCTGCTAGCTTTTACTTCGCTTTCTCTCACGCTGAGGGAACAAAGCGACCGCTATGTACCCTTCCTTGAAGGGACGTTCAGTGTTATAATTCGCTCATCATCGCGCGGGGGACGGAGATCGATACCGAGCGCCTATACCAATTATTAGCGAGGGTAAAGTCGGGGGAGGTGAGCGTCGATGAAGCCCTGGCCCAGCTTGCCAACCTTCCCTATGAGGAACTGGGTTTCGCCAAGATCGACCATCATCGGGCGTTGCGTCGTGGCTTCCCGGAGGTGATTTTTGGGCCGGGAAAAACAGCGGAGCAAATCGCTTCGATTGTGGAGCGGCTCGCCTCCAGCGCCAGTAAGGTGCTGGTGACCAAAGTTGATCAGGAGTGCCTTAATACGGTGAAAAGGCTTGTGCCTGATGCTGAGTATCATCCTATTGCCCGGGCGATCACCGTAAACCGGGCAAAAGACGCCCCTCGTCGCCGCGGAATCATGGTGCTAAGCGGGGGCACCGCAGACATCCCGATCGCCGAAGAGGCAGCGCTCACTGCAGAACTGATGGGTAACGAGGTGGAGCGTTCCTACGATGTTGGCGTCGCCGGGGTTCACCGGCTGCTGGACCATCTGCCCCGACTGCGCCAGGCAAAGGTGGTGGTGGCAGTAGCGGGCATGGAGGGGGCGCTCCCCAGCGTGGTCAGCGGGCTGGTATCGGTGCCTGTAATTGCAGCGCCCACCAGCGTGGGCTATGGGGCGAGCTTGGGGGGGCTGGCCGCACTACTCACAATGCTAAATAGCTGCTCCGCCGGGGTATCGGTGGTTAACATCGACAACGGCTTCGGGGCAGGCTACCTCGCTGCCTTAATCAACCGCTAGTCCCTCCTCAAGGGCTCCCTCCTCGAGGAATAAGGGTTGGGGGGGCTTCAGCAGGGCCTCGGCTTCCGGGGAGAGAGGACAGCGTGCCGGGATCAGTTTTCCGATAATCACGTTCTCTTTTAGCCCCAGTAGCTTATCCGTCTTCCCGGAAACTGCGGCCTCGGTAAGCACCCTGGTGGTCTCCTGGAAGGAAGCGGCCGAGAGAAAGCTATCGGTATTCAGCGATGCCTTGGTAATCCCCAAAAGCGCCGGCTGGGCGGTTGCTGGCTCTCCCCCCTCCGCCAGCACCTTGGCATTGATGTCCTCATAGACAAAGCGGTCCACCAGCTCCCCTGGAAGTAGCTCGGTGTCCCCTGGGGCATCGATGCGAACCTTGCGCAGCATCTGGCGAATAATGGTTTCAATGTGCTTGTCATTGATATTTACCCCCTGGGTGCGATAAACCTGCTGAACCTCATCCACCAGGTATTGCTGGACCGCCTCCTTGCCTATAATACGCAGCAGGTCCTGGGGATTAACGAGCCCCTCGGTAAGCTGTTGCCCCGCCTGGACCCAGGTGCCTGGCTCCACGATAATGTGGGATGCGGCCGGGAGAGGATATTCCCGCTCCTCCTTCTCTTCATACGAGATGGCGAGCTGATCCTGCTCCAAGCTCACCCTGCCGGCTACCCTGGCAATGGGGAGAGTGGCCTCTACTGTCAGGGCACGCTCCCCATCCCCCGGCTCCGCGAGCACCTCCCCCACATCCACCCACTGGTCACTACTAACCTTGGCCTTCCATCCTGGAGGTAGCGGGTACTCATCGCGATAAAGCTCGGAGCTTTCCACCCTAATCCTGCGCTCCCCCTCGGCCTCCACAATCTCCACCCGGCCGTCGATCTCGGGGATGATCGCCTGGACCTTTGGGGAGCGAGCCTCGAAGAGTTCCTCCACGCGCGGCAGACCACTGATGATGTCCAGTCCGGCGACCCCTCCGGTATGGAAGGTGCGCAAGGTTAGCTGGGTTCCCGGTTCCCCGATGCTCTGGGCGGCGATAATGCCCACCGCATCTCCTATATTTACCAGGTGTCCGCGCGCCAGGCTTCTCCCATAGCAGCGCTGGCAAATACCACGCCTCGCTTGACAGCTCAGCGGTGACCTGACGTAGACCTTGGTGATCCCCGCTTGGGCGATCTCCTTGGCCTTCTCCTCATCGATCTCCTCATTTCGCTCCGCGATGGTTTCCCCGCTTTGGGGCTGAATTATTTTGGCGGCGGCAATTCGCCCCAGGATGCGCTCCACGAAGGGTGCCAAGATGCGCTTCTCCGGTGCCTCATAAAGCCAAATTCCAGCGGTGGTGCCACAGTCCTCCTCAAGCACGATCAAATCCTGGGCGACATCGATGAGCCGCCTGGTGAGGTAGCCACTGTCCGCAGTCCGCAGCGCGGTGTCCGCCAGTCCCTTTCTGGCACCATGAGTGGAGATGAAGTACTCCAGCGCCGTTAAGCCCTCACGAAAGCTTGAGCGGATGGGGAGATCGATAATCCTCCCCGATGGGTCGGTCATTAAGCCTCGCATGCCGGCCATCTGCCTGATCTGGGCGATATTCCCCCTGGCACCGGAGGTTGCCATGAGGAATATGGACCCATAGCGATCCAGAGACTCAGCGATGGCATCGGACATCTTATTCGTGGCCTCTGACCAGAGCTCCACGGTGCTCGTATAGCGCTCCTCCTCGGTGATCAGCCCCCGCTGGAACTGCTTCTCCACCTCGGCCACCCTTCTCTCCACCTCATCCAGGAGCTCCTTCTTGCACTCCGGGGTTTCCATGTCATTCATGGCGATGGTGCTCCCTGACCTAGTGGCATAGCGAAACCCCAGGCTTTTGATATTGTCGGCCACCTCAGCAGCCCCTTCATTCCCCAAGAGTTTATAGCAATCGGCGATCACCTGCTTCAGGGACTGCTTATCCATCACCTCGTTAAAGAAGCCAAGCTCCTTGGGGATCACCTCATTAAAGAGGATGCGACCAACACTGGTTTTTCTGCGCTCCCCGCCCTCATCCCTGACCTCGATCTCCGCACCCAAATCGATGTGCCCCAGTTCATGGGCTATCTTTGCCTCCTCAAAGCTACTGAAGACCATGCTCTCCCCTTTAGCCCCGGGCTTGAGGATGGTAAGATAGAAGCAGCCCAAAACCATGTCCAGGGTGGGCGCGACCACCGGCTCCCCGGAGCTAGGCAGGAGCATGTTATAGGGTGCGAGCATTACCTCTCTGGCCTCTAGAACCGCAGCCTTGGAAAGGGGCACATGAACCGCCATCTGATCGCCATCGAAGTCAGCATTGAAGGCGGAACAGACTAAGGGGTGAATCTGAATGGCGCTGCCATCGATCAAGACTGGCTCAAAGGCCTGAATGCCAAGACGATGAAGGGTGGGGGCGCGATTTAAGAGCACCGGCCTTTCCTTGATCACCACATTTAACGCATCCCAGACCTCTGCCCGCTCCCGTTCCACCAGCCGTTTGGCGCTTTTGATGTTATGGGCATAGCCTTGGAGGATCAGGTAATGCATCACAAAGGGTTTGAAGAGCTCCAGTGCCATCCTCCTGGGCAAGCCACACTGGTGAAGCCTCAGTTCCGGGCCAACCACAATCACCGAGCGCCCGCTATAGTCCACCCTCTTACCCAGCAAGTTCTGGCGGAAGCGGCCCTGCTTCCCCCGAAGCATATCCGATAGCGACTTCAATTTGTGATTGCCGGAGCTGGTGATGGCCCGACCCCGTCGGCCGTTGTCGATGAGGGAATCCACGGCCTCCTGGAGCATCCGCTTCTCATTGCGCACGATGATCTCAGGGGCGCCCAGATCGAGGAGCCGCCGCAGCCTATTATTGCGATTGATCACCCGCCGATAAAGGTCGTTGAGGTCTGAGGTGGCAAATCTCCCCCCATCTAGTTGAACCATGGGTCGAAGATCCGGGGGGAGTACCGGGAGCACGGTTACGATCATCCACTCCGGCTTATTCCCGCTCCTCCGGAGCGCCTCAACCACCTTGATCCTTTTGGTAGCCTTCTTCCTTCGCTGCCCGGTGCTGGAGCGGATCTCCTTGTAGAGGGTTTCGCGCAGCTCCGCTAAATCGAGGTTGGTGAGGATGTCCAGGATCGCCTCAGCCCCCATGCCTGCCTTGAACACATCGGGATACCTATCCTTGAGCTCGCGATACCTGCTCTCGGTAAGCAGCATCAAAGGGAAAGGGTGAAGCTCCTCCAGCTCATCGATCCTGGCGTTAAGCGCTTCCCATAGTTGTGGCCCTTCCTCCTCGATTAGCTTTTCTTCCGTGGCCACCCCGTGAGGCTCAAGCTCGGCGATCTCCTCCCGCGTTCGCCCTATCGCCTCATCTCTCGCCTTCCCATCCACATCGGTAACAATATACTGGGCAAAGTAAAGCACCCGCTCCAAGTTTCGTGGGGAAATGTCCAACAGGAGTCCCAGGTTGCTCGGCGTCCCCTTTACAAACCAGATGTGGCTCACCGGGACAGCCAGTTCAATGTGCCCCATCCGCTCCCGGCGCACCTTGGCGCGGGCCACCTCCACGCCACATTTATCGCAGACAATGCCACGGTAGCGCACCTTTTTATACTTGCCGCAGTAGCACTCAAAATCCTTTGTCGGCCCGAAGATACGCTCACAGAAAAGCCCGTCCCGCTCCGGCTTCAGGGTGCGATAGTTGACGGTCTCGGGCTTAGTTACCTCACCCCAGGACCAACTCCTGATCTGCTCCGGCGAGGCCAGAGAGATCCGCACCGCGCTAAAATCGTTAACCTCAAGCACCGCTATCTCCCTTCAATTCTTGGTAACCGCAACCCGGGAATTTCCCCCCCCAAATCCTCGACGAGGGCTACGCTCTCCTCCTCCTCATTTAAGACCTCCACCGCAAGCCCTAAGCTCTGGAGTTCCTTGACCAGCACCTTGAAGGACTCTGGCACCCCCGGCTCCCAAATAACCTCTCCCTTAATGATGGACTCGTAGGTCTTCGCCCGACCAGCCACATCATCTGACTTAACGGTCAGGAGCTCCTGAAGCACGTGAGCGGCACCATAGGCCTCCAGAGCCCAAACCTCCATCTCACCGAAGCGTTGCCCGCCGAACTGGGCCTTCCCACCCAAGGGCTGCTGGGTGATCAGGGAGTAAGACCCTGTAGAGCGGGCATGGGCCTTGTCCTCAACGAGGTGGATTAGCTTCATCATGTAAATATAGCCGACGGTCACCGGCTGGTCGAAGGGCTCTCCAGTGCGACCATCGTAAAGGATAGTCTTCCCCCAGGTGGGCAGGGGAAGCCCCTCCTCTTGGGAAACCTGCTTCGCCGCCGCCATCACCTCCTCATCACTGAGCCCCTCGCCGCTGACCCCAGTATCCTCCAGCCACAACCTGAGGCAGGCCTGTTTCGCCTCCCCACGAAACTCATCGCTGAAGACCCGTGCGCCATCGTAGCCCCGCTCCTCAACCCATGCCTTGGCCTGCTCCAGGTCGAAAGGATTTTCCTCCTCTGGATCGGGGTTAAGCGCCCCAGCGCGCTGGGCAATCCATGCCTGAGCGAGGGCATCCTCAATGGCCTCGTTATCAGCACCATCGAATACCGGGGAGAGCACCTTAAACCCCAGGGTGTGTGCCGCCCATCCGAGATGGGCCTCCAACACCTGTCCCAGGTTCATCCTTGAGGGGACACCGATAGGATTGATAATAAGCTCCACCGGCCGGCCATCCGGCAGGAAGGGCATGTCCTCAGGGGGCAATATGCGGGCGATCACCCCTTTATTGCCATGTCGCCCCGACACCTTGTCCCCCTCAGAGACTTTCCTCCATTGCGCCACCCATACCCGCACCAGTTGATTAACCCCCGGAGGAAGCTCAGCGAGAGATTCCCGAGAGAACACCTTGACATCGAGAACCTTACCCCATTCCCCATGGGGCACCCTTAGCGAGGAGTCCTTTACATCCCTGGCCTTATCCCCAAAGATAGCGCGCAGTAGCTTCTCCTCCGCGCTGAGCTCTGTTTCCCCTTTAGGGGTGATCTTCCCCACCAGGATGTCCCCGGGCTTCACCTCGGCGCCGATCCGCACAATACCATCCTCATCGAGGTTCCTGAGGCTCTCCTCGCCAACATTGGGTATATCCCTGGTGATCTCCTCCGGCCCCAATTTTGTGTCCCTGGCCTCAATCTCATGCTTCTCGATGTGAATTGAGGTGTATCTCTCGTCCCGAACCAGGTTCTCGCTGATGACTAACGCATCCTCGAAATTATAACCCTCCCAGCTCATGAAGGCACAAAGGACATTTCGTCCCAAAGCGAGCTCCCCGTGATCTGTAGAGGAGCCATCGGCCACTATCTGGCCCTTGCTTACCCCCTCCCCTTTAGCGACCAGGGGATGCTGGTTGATGCAGGTCCCCTGGTTTGAGCGGGCGAATTTCGTCAGGGGATAGGTATACTCCTCCCCCTCTTCATCCCGAACCACAATCTCTTTTGCGGTGACCGAGGTCACCTCACCATCGCGCTCGGCAATGGTCACCTGTCCACCATCATAGGCGGCCTGCGCCTCTATGCCGGTGCCAATGAGCGGGGACTCAGGGCAGATCAAAGGCACGGCCTGGCGCTGCATGTTCGCACCCATGAGCGCACGGTTAGCATCATTGTGCTCCAGGAAGGGGATCAGGCCGGTGGAAACGCTCACGATCTGCTTCGGCGAGACATCCATGAATTCTACCTTTTCCGGCACCTCCTCGAAGAACCTGTTCCCTAGCCTCACCTCTAGCTTCTCGTTGGTAAACTGATTCCGCTCATCCAGGGGCTCATTTGCCTGGGCGATGGCGTATTTATCCTCCTCATCCGCCGTGAAATAGATGACCTCATTGGAGACAAAGGGCACCACCCTGATCTTCCTCGTCGGCAGCTGAGCCAGCCGCGACGCAATCTTCGCAGTGACCATGGTGCCAGGCGCCACGATGGAATGCCCCTCATCATCGAAAACCGCCTCCGCCACCGTCCGACCCACCAGGTCCGGAGAATTGTTCTCCAGCTCCCTGATCACCCTTCGGTAGGGGGTCTCGATGAGTCCATATTCGTTGATGATGCTATAGGTGGCCAGCGACCCAATAAGGCCGATATTAGGCCCCTCAGGGGTCTCGATGGGACAGATCCTGCCATAGTGGGAATAATGAACATCCCTCACCTCAAAGCCAGCGCGCTCCCGCGAAAGCCCTCCAGGCCCCAGGGCGGAGACCCGCCGCTTATGGGTGAGCTCCGCCAGGGGGTTGGTTTGATCCATAAACTGGGAGAGTTGGGAGGCCCCGAAGAACTCCCGCATCGCCGCAATCACAGGGCGCACATTGATCAGCGCGCTGGGGGTTACCGATTCGGGGTCGATAATGCTCATCCGCTCCTTGATCACCCGCTCCATGCGAAGTAGCCCTATTCGGAACTGATTCTGGATCAGCTCCCCCACGGTCCTCACCCGCCGATTTCCCAGATGGTCGATGTCATCGGGGGAATCGGCACCATTGTTCACCATGATGATGTGGCGCACAATCTCCACCAGATCCTCCCTGGTGAGCACTTGCTGGCTCAGGGACAGGTCAAGCCCAAGCCTTTTGTTCAGCTTGTAACGACCAATCTTGCCCAGGTTGTAGCGGCGGGAATTAAAGAGGAGGTTATCGATCAGGTGTTGGGCATTTTCCATAGATGGGGGGTCGCCTGGCCTCAGGCGGCGATAAAACTCAATAAGCGCCCCTGCCTTGCTCCTCACCAATGGATCGCGCTCCATGGTTGCCTGGATAAAGCGATGGTCCTCATCCACTTCCTTAAAGAGCGCCAAAAGCTCCTTATCTCTGCCGTAGCCTATGGCGCGCAGCATGGTGGTAATGGGGATCTTCCGCTTCCCGTTGACCTTTACCGAGATCACGTCCTTACCGCTGGTCTCGAACTCCAACCAGGCACCACGCTCCGGAATAAGCTTGGCAAAGCAAAGCTGGCGCCCGCTGCTCACGTCCTGCTCCAGAGTAAAATAAACCCCCGGCGAGCGGATCAGCTGGCTCACCACCACCCTCTCCGCCCCATTAATGACAAATGTTCCCTTCGGCGTCATCAAGGGGAAATCGCCCATGAAGATGTCCTGCTCCTTGATTTCCCTCGTCTCCTTAATCACCAGTTGCACCCTAACATAGAGAGGGATGGCGTAGGTTATATCACGCTCGCGGCATTCCTGCTCCGAGCGTTTCTCGGGGGCAGCATCTCGCATGTAGCACCAGAAAGAATCCTCATCTTTAAAGAGGGGCATCTCAGCCTTGTTCTTCTCGCCAAACCCATAGCTGAGGAAACGTAGCTCGAACCGAGAGCCGGTGAAGTCCTGGATCGGGGAGATTTCATCGAAAAGCGACCTCAGCCTGCCCTTCTCCTCAGGATGCTCCTTATCAGGGTGGGGGTCGCAAAACCGGCGGTAGGAGTTTAGCTGAATCTGGATTAAATTGGGCACCTCTAGGACATGGGGGATCCTAGCATAGGATTTCCTGGGCGCTGCTTTTTGGGGCACTGGAAATGTAGCAATCATACTAAATCACCTGAAAATGAGACAAAAATTCCCCCAATAAATTAATGGAAGCTAAAGATATTGGAGGATTAAGAGAGAAAGTGAGGTCTCCATTAGCCAAATTATTAACGATACCACAAAATTTGAAATTTGTCAATACTTTTTGCTCATTCAGATGATTTTAGTGTCGCAAACCATATGGTATTTCATTCATGGAGTTTACCCTTAGGAATAAAGATCACACCCTCCTCAGGGTCGCCGAGGCCCTCTATCTCACCCTTGGCATAAAGATAAGCGGTATAGGCGGCAAGGAGGGCATCGCAAAGGTCGTGGTTAAATCTCTCTAGGTAGGGGATGAGGTGAGGCATGAGAGCGGCAAGTCGCTCTTTAAGGAAGGCGAGGCCCTCAGGCGTTATCTTTTTGGGGATATGCCTGCCGAAAAGCCGCACCTTTGTGGCATAGGGATAGACCTCGATAACCTCGTAACCCCTGGCGGTTATTTCATCCTTCAGCCCGATCGCCCGATAGACCATATTTTTTATGATGGACTTCTTGGTGGTATAGTAGCAGGGGATGCCACGGCGGGAGAGCTCCCTTTCACATATCCTCCCCTTCGATGACAACCGCGGCTGGCAGGGGCAGCCTTCCTCCAGGCAGCAGAGCCCCTTTGGCAGGCCAAGGGGAGCATCGATGGCAACGAGGCGAGGTTGGCGATGTGCGATAGCCGCGATGATCCGGGCATCGCTCAAGGGAAAATCGCACCAGGCAAGGTGCAACTCCTCATCAAGCGCGACACAGGCGGTGGGCTTTTTCTGGGAGGAGGTGAGGTCGATGCCGACGAAATTTTTTGGGGGAAACAATTCCATGGCGCTAGGAAGGGGTTGTGACCCCCACTCGCTTCATTATCTCCCTGGCCGCCACCACGCCCGAGGCCGATGCCTGGACCAGACCACGGGTAACACCGGCACCGTCCCCTGCGGCAAACATATTAGCTATCTCGCTCTCCAGGCTCTCGCTGAGAGCGAGGCGCGAGGAATAGAATTTGACCTCAATTCCATAAAGGAGGGTATGGCGTGAGGCTACGCCCGGGGCAAGCCTGTCCATGGCGGTGAGCATCTCGATAATGCTTTTCAGGTGGCGATAGGGGAGGGCGAAGCTCAGATCGCCCGGGGTCGCGCTCTTCATGGTAGGCTGGACATTGCCCCTTTCGATGCGCTCTTTGGTGGAGCGCCGCCCCTCCATCAGGTCGCCAAAGCGCTGCACAATCACGCCGCTGCTCAGGATGTTAGCCAGGCGAGCGAGGTATCGACCATAGGCGATAGGGTCACGGAAGGGCTCGGTGAAGGTGGTGCTCACCAGGAGGGCAAAATTGGTGTTGCCTGTCTTGCGCTCCGCGTAGCTATGCCCATTCACCGTGGTCACCGGGTCGCTGCCCCCGGTGGACTCCATGGTCACCTCCCCTGC
>JAUWZB010000148.1 GCA_030615555.1 Dehalococcoidales bacterium | reverse complement strand
AGCGACTCAAAGTCGATGGTGACCGAAAACGGGGTGCCGATCTCATCCTGCCGGCGGTAGCGACGCCCAATGCTCTGGGCGTCATCGTACTGCGTCATGAAGCATTTTCGTACCATGGCGTAGACATCCTTTGCCATCGGGACGAGGGCCTCGTTTCGGCTCAGGGGGAGGACGGCGACCTTTACCGGGGCGAGGTCTGGGTGCAGGCGCAGCAGCACCCGTATTTCATCCTTGTCTGGCTCCTCATCGTAGGCATCGACGAGGAAGGCGAGCGCGGCGCGGTCCACCCCGGCCGAGGGCTCGATGACATAGGGCACAAGGCGCTCCTTGCTGTCGGGGTCGTAATAGCTGAGGTCCTTGCCGCTGTGCTGGGTATGCTGCGCCAGGTCGAAGTCGCCGCGGTCGGCGATGCCCTCAAGCTCCGCCCAGCCCATCGGGAAGAGGTAATCGATGTCATAGCAGGCGCGGGCATAATGGGCCAGCTCATCTTCACCGTGCTGGTGGAGGCGGAGATTCTCCTTCTTTATCCCCAGCTTGAGATACCAGTTTTGGCGCTCCTCCAGCCAGTAGTTAAACCACTCCTCAGCGGTGTTCGGCTTGACAAAGAACTCGATCTCCATCATCTCAAACTCGCGGGTCCTGAAGATAAAGTTCCCGGTGGTGATCTCATTGCGGAATGCCTTGCCGATCTGAGCGATGCCGAAGGGAAGCTTTTTTCGCGTGGTGTCCATTACATTGGCGAAGTTGACAAAGATGCCCTGTGCCGTTTCGGGACGCAGATAGAGCGTCGCTGCCTCCTCCTCCACGGGTCCGAAGAAGGTCTTGAACATCAGGTTGAACATGCGGGGCTCGGTGAGCGCGCCGCCGCAATCGGGGCAGCGTCCGTCCTTCGTATCGTCAGCGCGCCAGCGCTGGTGGCATGCCTTGCATTCCATCAGCGGGTCAGCGAAGCTCTTCTCGTGGCCGCTTGCCGCCCAGGTAGCGCGGTGCATCAGGATGCTCGAATCCAGGCCCACCATGTCATCCCTTTCCTGGACCATGTCGCGCCACCACGCCTCCTTTATATTGCGCTTCAACTCCACCCCCAGCGGTCCATAGTCCCAGCAGGCGGAGAGGCCCCCATAGATCTCACTCGACTGAAAGATAAAGCCCCGCCGCTTACAGAGGGAGACCATCTTTTCCATATCTATTTTCACTCGCTGCCCCCAAGCTCCTCAGTTAACAAAAATTACCAGTTTTGCTGCCAAATGTCAAAGGCTTGTACTCGTTCATATGATTAGTGACACCCACCTCCTTTCTTGTCATTGCGAGCGAAGCGAAGCAATCTCATCTTTTCCCACCCACCCATCCTGAAACGTGTATCTGGGGGACACCCCCAGACCCCTGCCAGAGGGGAGGCCCCCTCTGGACTCCCCCTTTGAAAAATCCCCGTCCAAGCATTACCCATCTATCTGAACGAGCTTGAGGCTTGACATCGAGGTGCGAATCGCCAAAAATGGAGTTATGCTTCTAAGAGCGCTGGAACTGGGCCCCTTCGCCGCCAACTGCTATATCGTGGGCGCGGAGAAGACCAGGGAGGGGTTGATCATTGACCCCACCGCTGAGGCGGAGACCATAATGGATAATGTGCGCCAGCTCGGCCTCACGATAAAGCTCATTGTCGCCACCCACGCCCATCCTGACCACATTATGGCGCTTCGCGAGGTCAAAGGGGAGACCGGGGTCCCCTTTGCGATGCATGAGGCTGAGTCCGCCGGGAGGATCGCGCCGGGGATGACCCGCATCATGGGCCTCTTCATGACTGGCTCCCTCAAGCCGCTCCCTAAGCCGGACAGGCTGCTTAAGGATGGCGACATCATCGAGCTCGGTGACCTTAGCTTCACCGTGCTCCATACCCCGGGACACAGCCCTGGGGGCATCTCCCTTTATGGGCATGGGGTGGTCTTCTGCGGTGATACCCTGTTCAATTTTAGCATTGGCAGGACGGACTTCCCCGGGTGCAGCCATCAG
>JAUWZB010000128.1 GCA_030615555.1 Dehalococcoidales bacterium | reverse complement strand
TGGGCCAGCGCCTCTCGGTTAGCAGCTCCGGCGCCGTCGACTCCGTGAAAGGTTCCGCCACACCAGCACCGGCAGCGGGTGCCCTTGGCCTGATGACATCTGGAACTGCATCGTCTAACTTTGCTCATGGTTTGCCTCCTTCTCAGGCTCTAGCTCAATCTTCACCCCCAGCCAGGACAGAGGCAGCTCCGTCTTTATCTCGTAGGACCCGACGTCGCCGTGATCGAGAAGGTAGTAAAGCATGAACTCTACCACCAGCTGGGCTAACGCGACGTCGTCCAGCTTGTCTATCTTCTTGAAGAGGGATTCAGTGTCGCGGTCAAGGTCTGCTGTGCCGGCCGAGACCTTATCCCACAGCCACTTCTCAGCCTTCTTCACTCCATCACCACCATAGTAGTAACTGGCTAGGTGTTTACCTCGTATCTGGGTAAGCAGTACTAGCTTTATCTCCCCACGTCCCAGGGTGCTTACCTGGGCAATAGCCTCTTTGATGGCTTTAGTCTCAGCCTTCTTCCGGGCTTGGCCCTCGGCGTTTACCTTCCTGGTGAAGGCGCCCTTCTTCTTTGCCAAGCACTTGGTATCCGAGCAGACATGGAGTACTCTCTGCGGGTCCCTTGCTTTACTGTCGAAGGCATAGTGGAAGCCGTGGGTGCAGCGCTCAAGGCACTCCACAGGGTCATCAACAAGACGGAGCTCGTCATCCAGGAGGGCATAACCCTGCTTTACCCGGCGCGAGTATCCATCCCCGTAGCAGATGTCATTCAGGTCTAATACCTCAGCCCTGGTGCCCGCCTTCTCCCTGACCAGGGCAAGGATATCTTCGGGGATCTCTGTGGCAACAGGCAGGATTTCCTTTGCAGCCTGAACCTTCTGCTCACAAACGAGCTGGCCGCTGCCGTCAGTGGCGACGTGGAAGTGGGTGCGGTCGCATGTATCAACCTTGGCGCACGATTCACAGGGCACAGGCATGACAACACCCCCAGCATCCGCCACCACTGGTATCGCTTTTCGCTTTTGCTCAGCCTCTTTAGTGACAAAAGTGACTGGCGGACCTACCAAGACGTGCTCGACCTGCCCGCGCTTGGCCAGCATGCCGTGATAGAAGCCGTTGGGGTCGTTACGCAGGGAGTCGTAATACTCATCGTATTCTCGTCCCTTCGGCACCCTGTAGGTGCGCACCTTACCCGTGAATTCTTCCTTGGGTACCAGCTGGTAAGCCTCGACTTTCCCCATGCCGCTGCTAGCTGCGACGTATAACTTACCCTCAAACTTAACTGGCTTTCTTACCGCTGCGCCTTCGCTGATACGGTCGCAGGAATTACTCGCCTCTAGCTTTGTGAAGGTTTCTTGGTCAACTAAGACGGTGTTTTCGTCTATCATCACCGGTGCGGGCATCTTTTCTTCCTGAGCAATCACCAGAGCTGCCCGGTTGATAACCTCGGCCTCCATCTTGGCCTTGGCCGCAACAGCTGCTTTCTCACGGCGCTCTTCCTGATGGCGGTCCCAGCACTCGGCGTCGGTGCAGTAGTGGGCGGTGGCGCTCTTGGTGGGGTGCGTCCTCAGCATCTTGTCACACTCAAGGCAGCCTGCCGCCCGGGTGTCGAAGAGGATATCCCACCGGTGCCCTTCCCATTCCTTGTCCAGTGGCCGGCATTGGCCAGAGATAACACTATCGATAGACTTCTGCAGCCCCTCAACGGTGTTGGGCTGACCGTAATACTTGTTTCCGGTTTTCAGACCATCAAGGGACGAGCGCATAAGGTTCTCGGCATTCTCGAACCGCTCGAAAATCAGCAACTCCCGGCCCTGGTGGAAACTTATTATGCCCTCGTCTATCTTCTCCAGTATTTTCTCCGGCAGCCGCAGTACTCGCCTCATATTTGATACAGTGCCCTTGGCCATATTGAGGGACTCCGCAAGCTCGACTTCGGTTTTCCCAGGAAAACTCACTAGGTATTTATCCACCGCCCGGGCTGTCTCCAGGGGGCTAATCCCTCGGCGCTTTAGGTTTTCTTCAAGGGCAAACATAGCCATCTGGTCGTCAGAGAGACTCTTGATATCTATAGGCATCTTGCCAAACCCCACAGGGTCTTTTTTTGCCAGCTTGTCGAAAGCTCTCTTTCTCAGGTGCCCAAAGGCCAACTCGACATCGCCGTCTTTGCGCCGGCCTGGGGGTACCTGCAGTAGGCCGTGAGTCTGAATGGAATGGACCAGCTCATCAATGTCCTTTTTGTGGTAGGTGAGCCGGGCTTGGTAAGGGTTATCGTGGATTTGGTCGAGTCCGATTGCTTCAATTGCCATGGTTGCCTCCTGGTAGTAGTAAAATAAGTGTTATTATTTTCTTAACGCTTGGTCAAAGCACTGTGAGCATCGTGGTGATATATATTCAGGCTCACCAGGGTAGCTCCGCTGGTATAACAAAGCAGGAACCCTAACTAGCGGACCCGCATATACCAGCTGCACGTGCATTACTCTTTTCAATTTACAGACAGGGCATTTCATCCTCCTCCTATAGCCCTGGCATCCGGCTTCCCTGGGTAGACCTCGTACGCTTATGGCCATTGGGGTTATATTTCAGCATCAGCTGGATTACCCGGTGGACTTCTTCCCGGACGGGAGCCGTCATCAGTTGCCAAACTCCCCGGGCCTTGCGCACGTCGCCCAGGTTATAGTCAAAGATGGCCCGACCGATAATGTCGGCGATATCCTCGGGGCATTGCTCCGCACGGGTGAGGAAGCCGCGGCAAACATCAATGAATTCCTCCCTGGTA
>JAUWZB010000086.1 GCA_030615555.1 Dehalococcoidales bacterium | reverse complement strand
GCCTGCTCATATGCTTGTTGCGCCGCGGCCTCTGTTTCTGGCAGATGGATGTAATCGTAACCAGCATCCTCCTTCCCCAGGCCAGGGCCAATGGCAAGCCCGATCCCCTTGATTAACACATAGTCATCTCTGAAGCTCTTGGCCATGTCCGCCCGGGTGAGGATGGCGGCTGCTGCGCCATCGGTGTTGCCACAGCAGTCGAGTAGTCCCAGGGGCCAGGCGATGAGCGGGGCGTTGAGCACCTGCTCTATGGTTACCTCTCTACGAAGGTGCGCTTTGGGGTGGCGAGCGCCATTATAATGACTTTTCACGGAGATCCTGGCTAAGGTTTTCCTGCCTTCTTGTGGGTCGATGCCATAGGCCTGGAAATACCTAGTGGCTCCCATCGCCCACCTTCCCGGCGCGGTAACATTAACCCCCAAAACAGGATGGGTGTAGCCAGCAGGAAGCCCCGCGAGGCCAGTATCCTTCAGTTTCTCAAATCCAACGCAGAGCACAATATCATAAACACCGCAGGCTATGGCATAGGAGGCATTTCTAATGGTCTCCATACCCGTGGCGCAGAAATTTTCCACTCGAGTGATGGGGATGCGGTCGAGTTTTAGCGGTCCGGCGACGCTGATCCCCCCAATACCGGAAAAGGCTGTGCCGATCCAGGCTGCCTGGATATCCTGGCGCTCCACCCCGGCATCCTCATAGGCTTCGTAGACAGCGTCAATAATCATATCATCAGCGCTCTTATCCCAGTTCTCGCCGAACTTACAGCATCCCATGCCGATGATGGCAACCTTGTCCTTGATGGTCCCCATTCCCCTTACCCTCACTTTTTAGGCTTCTCGTAGCGGTCGGCATTTCCAGTAATACGTATGCATCCCCCCGGAATCGTGCATCTTTCTGAAGGTCATCTCCACCGGCATGTCGGGCTTGACCTTATCGGGGTCACGGTCGGTCATCAAGCAATATACCCCGACCTTTTCGTTCTTTCCTCCCCCCCTGACTCCCTCGTCCAGGTGGACCTTGCTCACAATGGTTGGTGGGTCCCCACTGAGCGCTAGGTTATCCACGGTGTAGGTATAGAGCGTGCCCCGCCTCTCGGAGAGCCTGACCCCCTCATACTCATCCTTTGCCCCACAATATATGCATACCCGCTGCATCGGGTGGAAGGTTCTGCCACAGCGCTTACACCTGGAGCCATGAAAACTGATCAGCTGCTCACGTTCCCGCCATGCTACGGGGGGGAAGGCGTTTGCTTGCTCCCGGGCCTGGGCCTCGGTTGGGATAAGCTGGCGGAAGCGGAGATATTTTTCATAGTTAGGAAGGGTTATCTGCGATGCCAGGTGCTGCTTTATCCCGCGCCGCTCCCTGATCTTCTCTATTTCCTCAGTTACCCGAAGGATAAAGGCGTCACCGCCATCGCCATAATTGGCAAATAGGATTCGATCCCCCGGCTTAGCCTCCTCTAAAGCGGCGACGAGCATCATTAAGGCAAAGGCAGCGCCGGTATTGCCTACCGTGTGAAACATCGGATCCTGAACCTGGGTCTTGGGGTCAAAGCCAAGGGCTCGCGCCATTTCTGAGTGCCTCCTGGGGTCAGGGGCATAAAAGACCGCTTTAGTGATCTCCTGCGGCGTCAGGCTATATTTCTTCATAATATTGGAGATGGCCTCTCTGGTATTCAGGACATAGCCTTCGGTAAGGATAAACCTGTCTTCCCAGCTTTTAGTAAAGGTATCGGTCTCCGTCCGCCATATATCAATAATCTCATCTGTATGAGAATAGCTACCCTCGATCTCGCAAGCAACACCCTCATCCCCGATCAACAGGGCAGCGGCACCATCACCAAAGCTCTGCTCATACTCTGATTGGGGAAGTCCCAAGCGGCAATCGGCAGCGGTGACCATGACCCGCTTCCCCGACCTACTGTTGACGGCATCGAGAGCTGCCCTCAGGGCGATAGTCCCCGCTCTTAGGGAGTCGGTGAAGTCTCCGGTGAAAATTTGGCGGCGCAGGTCGGCAGCGAGGGCGATTAAGCTTGCCGATTGCTTTTCTCTATAGGGCGGTGTCGTCGAGGCAAAATATAGACCATCGATTGTTTGTCGATCGCTGTCCTTCAGGCAATCGATTACGGCTTCCACTGCCATAGTAGCACTATCTTCATCGTAGTTGGCTACGGCTTTTTCCCCTCCTATAGAGCTTCGGCCCCAGGCGCGGGCAATTTCATCCCGCTCCAGGCGGTAGATAGGAATATACGCCCCATACGAAACTATACCGGTTTTCATTCGCTCCGCTCGTCTGCCCGTATCTTAAACGGCTCAGCTAAGTAGCCTTTTTATCCCTCTCCGGTTGGGGTGGGGCGGGATTGATATAGCCCTGGAGCAGGGTTTTGGGCACCGCATCGATCAGCTCTTCCATGGTGAAATTCCCCTCCGCCTTGTAGATGGCTTGTACCTCTACCGGCTCGGAGTAGATAGCGATCCTCCCTTTCTCAGCATGGAATACCTGTCCATTGATATTTGCGGCCTCATCGGTAGCCAGGTAGACAATGATGGGGGGGATGAACTCTGGCCCGGGCATATTCAGAACTTGTTCAGCTTGCTCTTTGGTCATAACACCGGCCTCTACGCGTTTCCATGTGCCCTGTATGACTTCATCGTTCAGTGTCATCCTGGTCGCCGCTACCGGAGCGAAGCAATTAGCGGTCACCCCATAGCGGCCCATCTCGCGTGCAATAGACCGGGTAAGGCTGACTATACCACCCTTAACGGCACCGTAGTTAACATGTCCCATCGTCCCGCGCCAGGCATCCGAGGTGACGTTAATAATCCTGCCAGATCTTTGCTCCCGCATCAGCACACAGGCATGGCGACAGGTGTTGAATGTCCCTTTAAGGTGGACATACATCACGGAGTCCCACTCATCCTCGGTCATGTTCCAGATCATCCTGTCCCGCAGGTTGCCATGACAGTTGACTAGTATATCGATGCGTCCGAATTCATCCACGCAGGCCTTTATTAGCCGCTCCGCGCCCGCAAAGTCAACCACCGAATCGTAGTTGGCTATCGCCTTGACACCTCGCTCCTTAATCTCCTCCACCACTTTATCTACTGGCCCTTCCTCGGCACCGCTGCCATCTCTCGCGGCACCGATATCGTTGGCCAAGATGTTAGCCCCTTCTGCAGCTAAGGCTAAACATATCTCTCGCCCGATCCCCCCAGCGGCACCGGTGACCACCGCATTTTTCCCCTTTAGTTTCTCCCCCATGTTTAACCTCCTCGGCAAGTATGCCGATTAAATATACCACACTGAATCTTTTTTTGGCAAGCTTCGTTTACGTTTGCTTTTCGTGGTGACACGATTATCGCTCAAGCGGTTGTGACGATCGGCAAGAGCGAAAAGAGCTTGACAAACCCCTTTGCCAACGGGATAATTGGGCGTGTCACGCGGGAGAGGAGATAGGTCATAGATGGGGGATTGGCGGGAGGAATATCAACGAAAGATGGTTCCTGCGGAGGAGGCTGCCAAACTTGTCAAATCCGGAGATCGCATTGGCTTTACCACAGGAAGAGAGGCCCACGCTATCGGGCTGGCAATCGCTGCCAGGAAGGAAGAGCTGAGAAACGTTCAGGTTTATGTCCCTACCCCGGGGTATGATTTTGGCTGGTATGACCCGGGCTGGGAGGAGTCCTTCAACATAATGGTTTCCTTTCCCCTGGGGGTGAACCAGGAGATGGTAGCGGAGAGGAGATGTGATATCTGTTTTGGCACCCTACTTCCCTTTGATATGGAATATTTTAAAGGAGGGATCGACGTCCTGCTCACTGAAATTTCGTCCCCCGATGAGCAGGGCTTTTGCAGCTTTGGCCAATCGTTGTGGAATAAAAAGAGCCAGCTCAGAGAGGCAAAGCTGGTGATCGCTGAGGTGAATCCGCGCCTGATCAGGACCTATGGTGATAATTATGTCCATGTCTCGGAAATAGATTATTTTGTGGAGCATGTCTCTTCAGGTGAGGTTCCCGGTGGCGCGAGCCTGTTGGGCAAAAAAGCCAAGAAGGAACCCGACCAGGCTCAGAAGGAAATTGCCAAGCACGTCGCCGGGTTGATCAAGGATGGTGATACCCTCCAGATTGGCGTCGGCAGGGCGACAGAGCCTCTGGTCACCCTGGGGATACTCGATGGTAAGCACGATATCGGTTATCACTCAGAGGCCACAGTTCCCGGGATAATCAGGCTGGTCCGGGAAGGGGTGATTACCGGGA
>JAUWZB010000065.1 GCA_030615555.1 Dehalococcoidales bacterium | reverse complement strand
AAGCCTTCACACCAGTAGGTTTTTGCGACACGTGCGCCGAGTTCCGCGGCGATGCGACAGCACAAAGCAAGGTAGCGGGCGTCTCGCTTCTCCATCTCTTTGCCCACAGCGGTAACCGCCATCACCGGGATGCCATACTTTTCGCCCTCATCAACGAGCCTCGATAGATTCAGTAGCGATTCACGCTCATAGTCACTGCCTACAAAGATGGAGATGCCTATGGCAGCCACATTAAGGCGAATAGCCTCTTCCATGGAGGTGGTGATCCCTTCATTGGCCAGGTCTTTTCCAACCATGCTGGTGCCCCCAGAAACCCTGAGGATGGTCGGTTTAGCGCTATCGGGCTCTATTGATGAGCGCAATACACCTCTGGTAACAAAGATGGCGTCGCAATAAGGGAGGAGTGGCTTAATAGTCTCGCCCGGTTTCTCCAATTTTCTCGTGGGCCCTTGAAAATACCCATGATCGATCGGCAAAAACAAACATCGGCCATCCGATTGGATAAGCTGTGCCATACGGTTTTTCATTCCCCAATCCATGTTAATCATCCCCCCTTTTTAGGCGGTGTGTCCGTAGTTTAGTGATTGGATTGCGGTTAGTCAAGTTGCTTTTAGCATCAGCCTTTTAGTGAGGCAGCTAAAAGGCACCCCGCCATAAGAAGCAAGGTGCCTCTCGAAGAACAAAAGTATATATGTTGTCGCTATCCCTAATCCGAGGAGGGCAGCGGCCTGGGCTCCTGGGGCTCCATCTCCTTATCGCAACAAACCACCGCGCCCTCGCCGGCCTTAACACATAATACCTCGGTGTCACATACCTGGCACTTAAACCTTTTACCTAGTTGATTTGCCACTGGCCATCACTCCTTTTTCTATAGGTCTACTTCTTGAGGGTCATCGGCTGACCGCAGCAAGTAAGTTTACCTTCGCCCCTCTTAGTAACAATGAATTCGGTGCCGCACTTCTCGCAGAAGTATCTCTTGCCCAATTCGTTCGCCAATTTAGCACCACCTTCCTGTGTCGATAAATCTTTATAATTATAGCCCGCTGCCCAATCCTGGTCAACACCTTTTTTCGTCCTCCTCATATACAATTTACCCGGCGGGGCGTCAACCTCAGACAAGCAGAACCTAATCATCAGTACCTGCCTTGATTATACTTTTGACCCCAACCAACTAAGGTGATAGAATTTGGGGGCAATAATCAGTGGGAGAGGGCAAAAAAATGTCAGGTCATTCCAAATGGTCCCAGATCAAGCGCCAGAAGGGGGTGTCCGACTCCAGGCGTGGGCAGCTTTTCACCAAGTTAAGCCGAGAGATTGAGGCTGCGGTGCGTCAGGGGGGCACCAGCCCGGAGATGAACTTCCGCCTTCGCCTGGCGATCCAGAAAGCCCGCGATAACAATATGCCAATGGATAATATTGAGCGGGCGATCAAGCGAGGCGCGGGAGGAGCCGAAGGGGCAAGCCTCATTGAGGCCACCTATGAAGGCTATGGCCCCGGGGGCACCGCCATCCTGCTTGAGGCGCTCACCGATAATCGCAATCGTACCACCGCCGAGATCCGGAACGCGTTCTCCCGAGGCAACGGCAGCCTGGGGGAAAGCGGTTGTGTTACCTGGATTTTCGAGCCCAAAGGGGTGATTACTGTAGCGGCGGGGGACACTGAGGAACTGGCTTTATATGCTATCGATGCTGGCGCGGAAGATGTCAAGGTGATCGATAGGTCACTGGAGATCCACACCAAGCCTGAGGACCTCGAGGGGCTAAGAAAAGCCCTGGAGGAGAGGGAGCTCGCCATCGTCTCCGCCGAGGTATTGATGGTGCCCAAGAGCGTGGTGATGCTTGACGAAAAGGCGGCGCTTCAGACCCTGAGGCTGCTGGATAAACTGGAGGAGCTCGATGATGTGCAGCGGGTGTTTACCAATGCCGACTTCCCCGATGAGGCCCTGGAAAAGTATCGCAGTCAAGGATAGATTCGCCCTTAACCGACGTTCTTTTTGAGCAATCGCTTTGAAATTAGAGGTCGGCTTTTTGTAACGGAGTGACTGGAACGAAAATGCGAGTCTTAGGCATCGATCCCGGCACGATAATCCTGGGCTATGGTGTAATTGATGAGGAAGCGGGGGAAATTACTCAGGTGGCTTGCGGTGCGTTGACGGCTTCCCCAAATACACCACTGGCGGAGCGTCTTCATACTTTATATCTGGGGCTCCGCGACATCATCGCCCGCTATCAGCCTGCGGAGGCCGCCATCGAAGAGCCCTTTGTGGCGAAGAACGCGCGCTCCGCCCTGGCAGTGGGGCAGGTGATCGGGATGGCTACGGTTGCCGTAACCGAAAAGGGGATCCCGGTTTATCACTACACCCCAGCTCAGGTAAAGCAGGCGGTGACCAGCTACGGGCGCAGCGGGAAGGGGCAGGTGGCGGAGATGGTGAGCGTCCTGCTGGGGCTACCCTCCCCACCCGAGCCCCCAGACGCTGCCGATGCCCTGGCGGTGGCGATATGCCACATTCAGGAGAGACGCATCTCAAGGATACTGGCAGAGCAAGGAACATGATCGCTGGTCTTGATGGAACACTCCAGTCCCGGAGCGCCGATGGGGCGATTATTAAGGTGGGCGGGGTAAGCCTTCAGGTTCACATGCCCACCTCCACCCTGAGCACGCTGGGGGACATCGGTGCGGAGGTTCATCTCTATACCCACCTCCACCTGAGGGAGGACAATGTAGCGCTCTATGGCTTTGCCACCACTGAAGAGCTTGGGCTCTTTCGGACGCTCATCGGCGTCAGCGGGGTGGGACCCAAAGTGGCCCTGGGGATACTCTCCGCAATGAATCCCAGTCAGCTTGCCCTGGCGATTGCCACCGGAAACGTCGCTCTCCTGTCCCAGGTGCCCGGTGTGGGCCAGAAAATGGCCAGTCGCCTCGCCCTGGAGCTGAAGGGGAAGCTGGAGGGCATCATGGTTAGCGCCCCGGCTGAGGGAGATGCTGAGGTGATTGCGGCGCTGACCAGCCTGGGCTACAGCCCCGCTGAGGCCACCTCCGCCCTCGCCTCACTGCCCGATTCCCCGGAGCTCACCGTTGAGGATAAGATAAGGCTGGCATTGCAACACTTCGCCGCTCGTTAATATCATGAATCGTAATCTGCTTGAGCTTTTGGCTTGCCCGGAGTGTGGGTCGGCAAATCTGTCGCTCCTCTCCGAGGACATACTGGCTTGCTCGTCCTGTGACGCCCGTTATCCCATCCTTAATGGCATACCGCAGATGTTGCCGGCCCATCTCGCCGCAACACTCCACCAAAAAAACGCCTATCTGGAGAGGCTGAAGGCTGCGATGCACCAGGGAAAGGATTTGCGCAACCCGGGCAGCCCGGAGCTCGACCGCTTTATGTGGGAACACCACCTCTATAATTGGGGTAAAGAGGTGATCTGTAGCGACTCCAGGGCGGCAGAGATATTCGCCCATTATGCGGAAAAGGGGGCGCGAGGGCTGTGCCGGTTTCTCCAGGAAAGGGTTGGTGGGGTTTATGGCAAGCGCCTACTTTATGTGGGGAGCGGAAACGACCGCCTGGTGTCGCTGCCCCTCGAGCAAGCGGGAGCCTTTATTGTTAATTTAGATCTGGTGAGCGATTCGCTGGAGGACCTCAGGGAGGCCGGGGCCCAAAACTGCGTTTGTGGCGATGCCCGCCAGCTTCCCTTCCGCGCTGAGGCCTTCGATGTGGTCTTCTCCAAGGGCTCCCTTCATCACTCCCAGCCCATAGCCGAGCCCCTGCGGGCAATGGCAAGGGCGGTGAAGCGGGGAGGACATATCGTCGTTGCCGAGCCCAGCAAATATATGCGCCTGCCCCGATTCCTGCTGCCCGCGGGACTGGGACACCCCACACCCTATGAAGATGCCATCTCACGCCGCGAGGTGGTGCGCATCCTCGCTAAGGAGGGCATCGAACAATTCCACTTTACCGCCCTCACCCACGCCCCTCCCGGGATGCCGGCGCCCCTCGCCCGCTTATGGGAAAGCCTGGGACATACGCTGCCCTGGCTATTTAACCGCTTCTCCTTTGAGTTTATCCTGCATGGGCAAAAGGGCGATGGGGCGAGGGTGGAGTGAGCGAAAAATTTAACGAGGAACTGATATGAAGGTTGCCTTTGCCTACATCGACCCCAGCTACCAGGTTATGGGGCCCTTCCATGTAGGGATCGCTTCGTTGATTGCCTATCTGAGACAGGGGGGGCATGAATGCCAGTTCTTTCACCTCATGGGCGATGTAGCTGAGGAGGAATTTATCGCTTTCCTTAAAAAAAGTCGCCCCGATGTGGTGGCCTTCTCCATAGTGACAAATGCGTTCCCCCGTGTGGCCCCGCTGGCCTCGCTTACCAAGCGCCACTCGGAGGCGCTCACCATTTGCGGCGGGGTTCATGCCACCCTGTGCCCCGATGCGGTGATCGCCCTGGAGGGCATTGATATGGTCTGCATCGGCGAGGGGGAGGAGGCCCTTTTCGACCTGTGCCAACGTCTGGAAAAGGGACGGGATTTCTCTGACATACCCAATCTATGGGTCAAAAGGAGCGAAAAAGGCGAAAAGGTGCAGCGCAACCCACTGAGGCCGCTCATTGCAGACTTAGATGCTTTGCCCTTCCTAGACCGGGAGGTCTTTCCCTATGAGGATAGTTTTGACCTAAAGTTCATGAAGCGGGGCGTCTTCATGGCTTCCCGCGGCTGCCCCTACAATTGCGCCTACTGCTGCAGCCCCGCCATGAAGCAGTTATACGGTGGCAACAGGTATATCAGGTTCCGGAGCGTGGCCAGCCTCGTGGAGGAGGTGGAGATGGTGGTCAAGAACTTCCCCCAGGTCGAGTATAACGTCTTCCACGACGACCTTTTGCCGATGAAAAAAGAGTGGTTCGCGGATTTCACCCGGGAATATCGGAGGAGGATAAAGCTACCCTTCGAGATGAACTGCCACCCCAACCTGATGGACCGCGATATTGCCCGGATGGCGAAGTCGGCGGGGTGCGCCCTGATCCGCTTCGGGATAGAGAGCGGCAACGAGCACATAAGGAGGAAGGTCCTCGGCCGCCAGGTGAGCACCAAGCGCATCATCGATGCCTTCTCCTGTTGCGACGAGGCGGGGATCAAGACCCTGAGCTATAATATGATCGGGCTGCCCTTTGAAACGAGGCCCGACATTCTGGACACCATCAAGCTCAATGCCCGGGTGAGGCCTAAGGTGGCTCATGTCTCCATCTTCTTTCCCTATCCGGGGACGAAGGCTTACGAGATATGTGAGCGGGAAGGCTTTTTGACCGATAAACACATCGATACCTATTATGAGGACAGCGTGCTTCAGCAAAAGAGCGTGTCGGCGGAGCAA
>JAUWZB010000155.1 GCA_030615555.1 Dehalococcoidales bacterium | reverse complement strand
CCGCCTCCTTAGGGGAGTTCCCCTGGGGGGTATCCCTTAGCGAAGCGACTGAGGAGAAGCTCTCCCAGCTCAAAGGGATAGGATGCGATTTCCTGGTCTGCGACGCTGAAAAAGCGCCCCTCATGCTGCTTCGAGAGGAGGCGATGGGCAGGATTGTGGAGGTAGAGCCCTCGCTGCCCGATGGCCTGATAAGAGCTACCGCGCAATTGCCTATCGACGTCGTGCTTATCGGGGGTGAGCCCTCCCTCTCGGTGCACCGGCTGATGGTCTGCCAGCATCTGGCGAACCTGGTGCGTAAGCCCCTGGTGGCGCGAGCACCCCTCAGTATATCAAGGGAAGACCTCAAAGAGCTTTGGGAGACCGGGCTGGCGGGGGTGGTGGTGAAGGTGGCGGGGGACGCCAGGGAGGGGCTCTTGGGATTGAGGCAGGCCATCGAGGCACTGCCCCCTTCAAGGAGGAGAAGGGCAGAGAAGGCGGAGGCCTTGCTCCCTTACCTTGGGGAAGAGCGGATAACCGAGGTAGAAGAGGAAGAGTAACCCTGGACCTCTTACTCCAGTCGCCTCAGTCTGGGGTGAAAGATAGCCATCCCCAGGGTAAACAGGACCACAATGACGCCCCCAGCCCCTATTGCTAGTTGCGCCCCGATAGCATCGCTAACCGCGCCGAGCGGTAATGTCCCCAGTGGCATCATGGCGAAGGTCATCACATATATGCTCATCACCCTGCCCAGCATCTCACGGGGCACATTGCTCTGAATCAGGGTATTGTTGACCGCCAAATAGCCAGCGCCAAGCAGACCGACCGCGATAAGCAGCACCAGGGAGAGGGGGTAGGAACCGGAGAGGCCAAAGAGAGCCACGGTGGCCCCGAAGCCTAAGGCGAGGCCCATAAGAAGCAGGCCCTTCCTCCTGAAATCGCCCAAGGAGGCAAGGATGAGGGAGCCGATCAGCGCCCCCAGCCCCGTCATTCCCAGAAGCAATCCCAGGCCAAACTCGCCAACATCGAAGATGTCCACGGCAAATACCGGCATAAGGTTCATGTAGGGCAGGCCAAAGGCGATGGAGACAAAGGCCATCGCCAGCAGCGACCGCATGAGGTCGCTGTGGCGAATGTAGCGCAGCCCCGCCGCCAGGTCTGCCTTTATCGAGGTGACTGCTCGCTGGCGAACCTTCTCCACTACCGGGAGCATAAATAGCAAGGCCGCCGACACAAAAAAGCAGAACACCACGACATAGTAGACGCCGGCCACGCCGATGAACCCTAGCAACGCTCCCCCAATAGCGAAGCCAACAAACCTTGACAGGTTCATCCCGGTAGAGTTAAGGGCGATGGCGTTTAGTAGCTCCCTTTTCCGCACCAGCTCGGGGATAATCGCCAGGCGCGCTGGGACATGGAAGGCAAAGATAATGCCGGTGAGCGCGGCGGCGGCGATGAGATGCCACAGGGCAATCCACCCGGTGGCGATCAGGACGGCGATGATGAGGGTGATCACCCCATTGGCCACCTGGGTCACGATAAGCAGGTCACGCTTTTTGACCCGATCGGCGATCGCGCCCCCGTAAAGCGAGAGCAGGAGGATCGGGAGTCCCCAGGCAGCGATCACGATCCCCAGAGCCAGCGCGGAACCGGTCATCTCATAGACCAGCCAGTTCCGGGCCACAATCTGCAGATGGATCGCGGCGAAGGAGGCGAGCATCCCCAGCCAGAACCAGCGATAGTG
>JAUWZB010000131.1 GCA_030615555.1 Dehalococcoidales bacterium | reverse complement strand
GACCTTAACGACGCGTTCCCCGCAACGGCAGCCCGGGAGCTGGGACTATCCCAGGTACCCATGTTATGTGGGCATGAGATGAACGTCCCCGGCAGCCTGCCCATGTGCCTGCGTATCCTGGTCCTTTTTAATACGGAAAAGAGTGCAGAGGAGATCGTCCATATTTATATTAAGGGAGCTAGGGAATTGAGATCCGAGAGCGGTGACAACGAAGGGAGCTTGGAGGGATAACAAATGTTCATCGTAATGAAGAATAGGTATACCGAAAATGAGCTAGCGGACATTCTAGATCGGCTCACTCAAATGGGATTCACCGGTCATGTATCCAAGGGTGTGGAGCGCACGGTGATCGGTGTCGTGGGGCAAACCTATCCCGAACTGAAGGATACGCTGGAGGTGTGGCCTGGGGTGGACGAGGTTGTGCCCATCAGCCGGCCCTATAAACTCTCCAGTCGGGAGTTTCAGCCCCAGAATACCGTGGTCAAGGTGGGCGATGTGACTATCGGCGGTGAGGCGCTGGTGATGATGGCGGGCCCTTGCGCTGCGGAGACTGAGGAGCAGGTTCTGGAGACGGCGCGCGCGGTGAAAGCAGCAGGGGCCAACATCCTGCGCGGTGGTGCTTTCAAACCCTCAACCTCCCCTTATAGCTTTCGCGGGCTGGGCGTGGGCGGGCTCGAGCTCCTGGCGCAGGCTCGCCAGGAGACCGGGATGCCCATTATCACCGAGGTGATGACCCCAGAGGATGTCGGGCTGGTCTCACGCTACGCTGACATTCTCCAGGTAGGGGCGCGCAACATGCAAAACTTCGCCCTCCTCGATGAGGTGGGCAAGGCCAAAAAGCCGGTGATGCTAAAGCGGGGCCTGTCGGCCACTATTCAGGAGTGGCTGCTCTCCGCGGAATACATCCTCGCCCAGGGGAACCGCCAAGTGATGCTCTGTGAACGGGGAATCAGGACCTTCGAAACCTACACCAGAAATACCATGGATTTAAGCGCTATCCCCATTATCAAGAAGCTGAGCCACCTGCCCATCATCGCCGACCCCAGCCATGGCACGGGGAAATGGTACCTTGTTACCCCCCTCTCCCTGGCCGCAGTGGCTGCTGGTGCTGATGGGTTGATGATCGAGGTTCACCCTAGCCCGGATCACGCCCTCAAGGATGGCGCTCAGTCGCTCACCTTCAATAACTTCCAGCAACTCATGGCGCAGGTTGTTCCGGTAGCGGCCTCGGTGGGACGTAAAATGGCCTGATGGTGAATTGACAAAAGTGAAATAGCGAGACTTATGAGGGGGAAATGCGGGTTGAAGAAGAGCTGTCCAGGGCAGTGCCAGAGCGTGACACGGCGCTTACTATCGGGGTTTTCGATGGGGTTCACTTAGGTCACCAATTTCTTATTGCGAAGCTCAAGGAAAAGGCCGCTGCGGAGGGTCTGTTGAGCGGGGTAGTAACCTTTCATCACCATCCCAGTTCGGTGCTCTCGCCGCAGTCCAAGATTACCTGCTTGACCAGCCTTCAGGAACGGATTAGACTTTTAGAAAGCCTCGGTGTAGCGCATATCGTTACCCTCTCCTTCACCGCTGAGCTTTCTCAGCTTAGTGCCCGAGAATTCATCGCGCTACTTAAGAGCTACCTCAGGATGCGGGGACTGGTAACCGGGCCCGACTTCGCCCTAGGCAAGGGGAGAGAGGGAGATGCCCACGCCCTTAAGGCGCTAGGTGAGGAGTTCGATTTCTCTGTTGAGGTGGTGCCGCCCAGCGTATGGCAGGGTGAGGTGGTGAGCAGCACAGCGATTCGTGAGGCGCTCTCCCGAGGCGATGTGATAAAGGTAAGCGAACTCCTGGGGCGGCGCTTCACCCTGACGGGACAGGTATCAAAGGGCGATGCGCGAGGCAAAATCTTAGGCTTTCCGACAGCAAACCTCATCCCGGACCAGGAGCAAGCCCTGCCCACTGATGGGGTCTATGCCGCTTGTGTCTGCTTCAACGAAGCGGTTTATCAGGCGGTAATAAATATCGGTCTTCGCCCCACCTTCGGCGGCGGTCAGCGCCTTGTCGAGGTTCACCTCCTCGATTTTGAGGGGGAGCTCTATGGGCGGGAGCTTAAGGTCGAGCCGGTGGCGAGGCTGCGGGACGAGATAAGGTTCTCAAGTGCCGATGAGCTGAAGGCTCAGATGACGAGAGATGTGGCGCAGGCGAGGTCATTACTTAAGCGCTCCTGAGCAGAGAGACGTTCAAACCGTTTAAACGCTTGAACGCTATAAAGGGGAGTTCGAAAAAAGCGGAGCCATGGGGAAGATATCTGACAACGAGGCCTACAGGCGTCTTCTGAAAAGAGGGGTTGCCGAGATTATTTTGGAAGAGGAGCTGGCGAAGCTCCTGGAGTCAGGGCGAAAACTTCGCCTCAAGCAGGGCTTTGACCCAAGCTGCCCTGACATCCACCTGGGGCATGTAGTGGGGCTGAGGAAGCTGCGCCAGTTTCAGGAATTGGGGCATGAGGTCATCCTCATCGTCGGCGACTGGACCGCTCAGATCGGCGACCCCAGCGGTGAATCGCAGACCCGCCCCATGCTCACCCCCGAAGAGGTGCGCGCCAATGCCGAGACCTATTTGAAGCAGTTCTTCAAGGTGGTCACTCGGGAAAAGACCAGGGTCGTCTGGCAGAGCGAGTGGTTTGGGAAGTTCAGCCTCGCAGATGTCATTGGACTTGTCAGCAAATTCACCGTGGCCCAGATGCT
>JAUWZB010000039.1 GCA_030615555.1 Dehalococcoidales bacterium | reverse complement strand
CAAACCCTTTTTCAACCTTTGGCCTTTCTTCGACCTTTTTCGTAGTTATTTGACTGGGGACAATCTCTATAATGTGAGAGGCCCCTTTAGGGGCAGGTATCTTTAGCGCTTCTATATCGAAGGGCTTAACATTCATGGTATTGGTCATCGCTTTGTCCTCTCGCAACAAGGGTGAAAAAAGCGGCTTGCCATCTCTAGCTACCAGCTTTCCTCGATAGAATACCATCTCCGCCTCGAATGTGGTGAGGTCGCCGGTTACCACCAGATTGGCATGATAGCCCGGGGCGATCGCTCCCAGGTCTTGGAGCCTGAAGTAATCAGCGCTATTTATCGTGGCTAGTTGGATGGCGCGCACTGGGTCGAGCCCCAGTTTAATTGCTTTCCTCACTACGGCATCGATATCGCCATCTCGCAAAAGGTCGGCACAACTTCGGTCATCGACCACCAAAAGGCATCTCTTATAGGTCTTATCGGTAACCAGAGGAAGGAGCGCCTCCAGGTTCTTCTCCGAGGAGCCCTCTCGAATCATCACATACATGCCCCGCCAGAGCTTCTCTTTCGCCTCCTTAAGGGATGTGGATTCATGGTCGGAAAGGATGCCACAAGCGATGTAGGCATTAAGGTCCTTTCCCCCCAGTCCCGGGGCATGCCCATCGATCACCCTGCCTTGTGATGCGGCGATCTTTGCCAGGACCTCCCGATCAGCGGCGAGCACGCCGGGGAAGTTCATTACCTCCCCCAGCCCAATGGTATTCTCCCAGGATAGGGCAGATGCAACATCCTCTGGTGTCAGTTGGGCGCCTGAGGTCTCCAGGGGGGTTGCGGGGACACAGGAGGGAACCATGAAATAAAGGTCGAGGGGCAAGGGCTGGGCACAACTTATCATATATTTTACGCCCTCAAGCCCTTTGACATTGGCGATTTCGTGGAGGTCGGTTACTACTGCCGAGACGCCACGGGGCACCACCGCCTGGGCATAACGGGCAATATGGAGCATGGAGCTTTCCAGGTGGATGTGACCATCGATCAGACCCGGGGAGAGGTATTTGCCCGTGAGGTCGATCACCTCTTTGCCAAGCTGATAATCGCCGACCCCGGCGATCCTCTCTCCAAAAATGGCGACATTTCCCTCCTCGAGCTCGCCACTCAGGGTGTTCACTACCTTAGCATGGGCCAGGATCAGGTCTGCGGGGGCCTCCCCTCTCGCTACCGAGATCAATTTTTTCACACTTATCTAATTCTCCACAACATAAAGTGAGTCAGAATCAGGTCTGCAGAGGATTCACCTCTCGCAACTGAGTAAAAACACTCATCTAATCTTCCATGACATAAAGATCGGGCAGATGGCGAAACCGCTCATTGTAGTCCAGGCCATAACCTACCACAAACCTGTTCGGGATGGTGAAACCTCGGTAGTCAATGGGGATGGGGATTTTTCTTCGGGAGGGCTTATCGAAGAGGGCGCATAGTTTCAGGGAGGAGGGCTTCCTCTTTTTAAGATAATCGAGGAAATAGCCCACGGTGAGCCCGGTATCCACGATGTCCTCGATAACCAGGATATCCCTCCCTTTCACCGGGGAACGCAGCCCTTGTACCACCTTGACCTCACCCGAGGTTACCCTTGCCGAGCCATAGCTTGAGAGGCTGACAAAGTCTACCGCCACGGGGATTTCCAGAAGGCGAATGAGATCGGCCATGAAAACGAAGGAGCCCTTGAGAATGCCCAGGAGAAGTGGGTGCTTGCCTCGATAGTCCCTGCTGATCTCTTGAGCCAGCCGGTTAACTTCCCTTCCGATCTCCTCTTTGGTGAGCAAGAGTTCAGGTTGCCGCGGAGCGGCCAAGGGATTCCTCCTTTATTGCTCTTGAGTGGGCTCCTTCGTCCAATTTCCGTTCCTATTATATTTCTGGGCTTCGCCTTTGTCTAGCCTTTGCCTTGGTGAGCCAGCGCCCCGCTGCCGCTGCGAAAATTGTACCCTAACGGGGTGGGGCTGGAGATTGTGGGGAGAGCGAAATTATTCAGGCGGTGCTTCCCCTGGGGCGATGATTACATGGGGTGACTTGGTTATGGGGTGCTGCGTTACCTGGACCGAGGCGGAGAAGACCTCTTTTATGGTTTCCGCGGTGAGCACTTTTTCGGGGGTGCCATCAGCGAAGATGCGCCCCTCTTTAAGGAGAAGGAGCCTGTCGAAGTAAAGGGCAGCCATGTTAAGGTCGTGCATTGCCCCGATGACCGTGACCCCCTGCTCTCGGTTGAGGCGTTTCACCAGATCGAGGATCTCCACCTGATGGTTGATGTCCAGGTGCGCTGTGGGCTCGTCTAAGAGAAGTATTTTGGGCTCCTGAGCGAGGGTCATGGCGAGGATTGCCTTTTGACGCTCCCCCCCGCTGAGTTCATTGAAGAAGCGCTCCTTTAGCGCTGCGATGCCGATGCGCTCTATGGCTTGCTGGACCACGCGATGATCCCTTTGCCCCCCATCGGAGAAGAGGCTGTGGAAGGGGGTCCTGCCCAGTAGCACCACCTCCCTCAGGGTGAAGGCAAAGGGCATACTGAACTGCTGGGGCACCACAGCGACGCGTTGTGCCACCTCCCTCCTTTTTAGCCTGCTTAATATTGAGCCGTCTAAATGGACCTCCCCTGCTGTGGGTCGCAATACGCCACTCAAGAGCTTTATCACTGTAGTCTTCCCGGAGCCATTGGGCCCCAGGAGAGCGACCATCTCGCCTTTCTCGACCACCAGGTCGATGTGGTGTAACACCGGGGTGTCACTATAGGAAAAAGAGACTTGCCTAAGGCTAATCATTAAAAGGCATACTCCCTTCTAGTGCGTCTCAATAGGTAGATGAAGAATGGGGCCCCGATGATGGCGGTAAGAATGCCCAGCGGGATCTCTCTAGGGTAAAGCATGGTGCGGGCAAAAAGGTCGGCGATGACCAAAAAGGCACCGCCAGAGAGCGCTGCCGCGGGCAACAGGAGGCGGTGGTCCGGTCCCAACACCAGCCTCACGGCATGGGGCACTACCAAACCGACGAAGCCCACCAGCCCGCTAATGCAAACGGCAGCGCCGGTGAGCAGAGAACCCAAGGCCAGGATGGTAAGCTTGTCCCGCTCCACATTGATCCCCAGGTATGCAGCGCCCTCCTCTCCTAATGAGAGGGCATTAAGGCGGAAGGCAAGGAAACGGGCAGCTACAATCCCCCCGATGATGAGCGGGGCGACGATGATTATCTGGTTCCACCCGCTTACCGAGATACTTCCCATAAGGAAGGAGAATACGTTCTGAAGAAGTCCCGGTCTGCCGCTTAAAGTCACCATGAAGAATAGGATAGCCGTCAACATCGCGCTCACCGCAAACCCGGCGAGGAGCATGCTCACAATAGGGGTTTTACCCCCCACTCTGGCCAGGTTATAGACCAGGAGGACAGCACCCAGCGCCCCGAAAAAAGCGGCGATGGATACAAGTCCAAAGCTGAGGAAGGCAATGCTTATCGGGAGCATCATGGCAATGGTTGCGCCAAAGGCGGCGCCCGCCGAGGTGCCAATGATGTAAGGGTCAGCCATGGGATTCCTGAGTAGCCCCTGGAAGAGCACCCCGGCTGCTGCCAGCGCCGCCCCCACTAGTGCCCCGGCCACGACGCGGGGCAGCCTGATCTGGAACAGGATGCTCTCATGGTTTCGCGCTTCCCAGGCTGGTGAGAGGGAGAAATTGGTCAGCCCTAGCTTATTCAGCGCTACCTTCACGATATCCAGTGGTGAGATGGGCTCACCCCCGAAAGCGGGTACGATAAGTAGGCAGAGAAGGAGGATCGCTCCTAGTACGACTAAGACCAGCACCCGATGATTTTGCTTCAGCCTGGTGAACATTTTCTTAATCCCCTAAGTCACATATATGATCCCCCTTCAGTTGCAGGGGAATTCCCGCAATCACTAGATAGACCCTATCGGCGCGCTGGGCGATAAATTGATTGGCCCTGCCCAGGAGATCACGGTAGGCCCGCCCCACTGGATAGACAGGAACCAACCCCATGCCCACCTCATTGGAGACGATAATGAGGCGAAGGGGAAGGGCCTCTGTCAGCGCGATAACCCTCTCCAGCTCGGCGCTCACCTCTTTCTCTACGGTACCGTAATCCACCCTCTCCAGCTCGGTGGGGTCATGGGTTGGGCTCATAAGATTGGCAACGAGCAGGCTGAGGCAATCTAGAATCACCACCTCGGCGTCGCCGCAGTGCTCCCTTATCGCCTGGGCGATGCCACTTGAGGCCTCCAGGGTTCGCCACTGGCTGGGGCGCGCCCTGCGGTGATGCGCGATGCGGTGGCGCATCTCCTCATCCAGCGGCTTAGCTGTAGCGAGGAAAAGCACTCGCTCCCCAAGCTCGGTTGCCAGTTGCTGGGCGAAGCGACTTTTCCCACTTCTTGCACCACCCAGGATGAGAATAATCTCTCTCTTCATTCTCCTAGAAATAGCCTCCAGCGAGAAGGGGAACCAGGATCAGGGCAAAAACCTCGATCACCTCATTTATCGCCCCATAGGTGTCCCCGGTAAGACCGCCTAGCCTTCTCCTTAAAAGGCCTGCCAGTATTAGAACGAAAAACCAAATGCTAACGAGCACTGCCAGGCCAAATAGTTTCATTAGCGCAACCGATATTGCTATGGCGATGAGCGTGGCGATAACCAGTCGCCACCAGTTCGCCTGCTCCTTAAAGGCCTGTCCCAGCCCTTCCCTTCTGGCGGAGGGATAGGCTGAGATGGCGTAGACCATGGCCCAGCGACCAAGCGTAGGCATAAGGAGGAGAGCTGCCATTCTACAGGCGTCTGGCAAAAAGAGCAAAGAGACATATTTAACCAATAGCAGACAGAATGCACCCACCACCCCAAAGCCCCCCGCCCGGCTATCGCGCATGATAGCCAGTCGCTCTTGCGGCGATCTGCCCGCAGCCATGCCATCGCAGGTATCGATAAAGCCTTCGAGATGATTCACCCCGGTGAGCAGCACTAAGGCCACGATGAGCAGGGCACTCCCCAGGGCTATGGGCAGGAATAGGTTAAAGAGGCGGTCTAGCCCGAACAGGGCAGCCCCAATCCCTAACCCCACAATGGGGAAATAGACCAGGGAACGACCAATCTCCCGTTGCGTGACATCCCGCCGCAGCGGGATTACGGTGAGAAATTGCAATGCTGCCAAGAACCCTGTTTCGAACTTTTTACCACCTTCTCTTAAGGAGCTATGAGTAATCATATCGCCCTTTTCTCAGCTTCGGAGACACCCGCTTCGGCGAAGGTAGCCATCTCCGCCAAGGTCTTTACCGCTGCCTCAATAATAAAGATAGCCAGCGCAGCACCGGTGCCCTCACCGAGACGCATCCGGAGGTCAAGCAGGGGTTTCAACCCCAGGTGCTTTAGCGCTACCCGATGCCCTCTTTCTGCGGAGACATGCGCCGCGATGAGGAAATCGCCCAGGTTTGGTGCCATCTTGGTGGCGATGAGCGCTGCGGCACCGGAGATAAAGCCATCGATGACAATGGGGATGCGGTGTGCCGCTGCCCCGATCATCACCCCCACGAGCCCCCCGATCTCGAAGCCACCCACCTTAGCCAGCACATCGAGGCCATCCCTGGTATCGAGCTGGTTCACCTTGAGCGCCTCTTCAATGACCTTCACCTTACGGGTGAGCTGTTTGTCACCGATCCCGGTGCCCCTACCCGTGACCCCAGCCACCGGCTCCCCGGTGATCGCTGCAGTGATGGCACTTGACGGTGTGGTGTTGCCAATGCCCATATCGCCGGTGCCAATAATATCCAGCCCCTTTTCGAACTCCCGTGCCACGATCTCAAGCCCGGCCTCAATAGCGTTAATTGCCTCCTCCCGGCTCATCGCTGACCCGCGCATCATGTTGCGTGTCCCCAAAGCCACCTTTTTGGAGACCAGGTTCGAATGTGGCTCAAGCTCCCCAGCTATCCCCATGTCCACCACCACTACACGAGCGCCTACCTGGCGCGCCAGCACATTGATGCCGGCAGCGCCACAAAGGAAATTTTGCACCATCTGGGCGGTGACCTCCTGGGGGTATAGGCTAACCCCTTCAGCGACCACGCCATGATCGGCAGCCATGACCACGATAGCTTTATGGTGAAGCCTGGGGACTATCTCGCCCCTGATCCCGGCCACCCTGATAGACAATTCCTCCAGCCTTCCCAAGCTCCCCCGGGGTTTGGTCAGACTGTCCTGGCGCTCGCGAGCCGCCCTCATCGCTTTTTCATTCAAGGGGCCAATCCCATGGATTGCCTTTTCTAGAGAAGCCATCTTAACTCCTTATGGGAAGAGTTCAGGATGGATAATCTTGGCTATCTCCTCCAGCCCTACCACGATGCGAGGGCCGGGGCGTGAAGTGAGGTCCGGGTTGATGAAGTAGATCACCTCGTTCTCTACCGCGGTGAGCTCCTGCCAGGCACCGGGGCGACTTATCACATCCTCAGGTGCTACGAAGGGATAATCCCCAAGGATGATGATCTCGGGGTCAGAGGCTACGATCTCTTCAAGGCTGATTTGAAGATAGGCCTGAGAAACCTTTACTATGTTCTCCCCCCCGGCCAGGGTGATCAGGGTATCGATAAAGGAGCCCGGACCTACGGTCCACGGTTTATTCAGGTCTGCGGCATCGATCTCGTAGAAAACGGTGGGCCGTTCGCTGATGGCAGCGGTTTTAAGAGTAACATCGGCGATGCGCACCTTCATCTCATTGATCAGTTCCTCCGCCTCTTCTTCTTTACCGGTGATTTCGCCCACCAGCTCAATATCCCCAAAAATGCCGGCGATGTCCTTGGGCTGAAGCACCACCATTGTTACCTCCAGCCCCTCTAACTGAGCACCGACCGGATCGTGCCCATCGGAAAACACTATATCGGGGTCTTGGGCGATGATCGCCTCCAGGCTGGTCATAAAATAGCCACCGACCTTCGGCTTATCCAGCGCCTCCGCTGGATAGTCGCAGTGAGCGGTCACCCCCACCACCTTATCCCCCAGATCGAGGGCAAACAGGATCTCGGTGATGCTCGGTGCCAGGGAGACGATCCGCTCCGGGGTTTCCTCTATATTGACTGTCCTTCCCAGGTCATCGGTTATCGTCCCCGGCCCGGTAGGTGTTACCGGGGCACAGGCTGTCATTAAAACAAGCGCTAAGGTCGAAACAAGCAGAATCAATCTTTTCACGGGAAACTCCTTTCATTATGGAATTGCAACAAAAATCCCCTCGCTCTGCAGAACGAGGGGACCCTCAAGCTAGCTAAGCATGCTTCCCACCCCCTTTCTCCGCGGAGGCTCCTGGAAATCCAGAGGCTGGCGTTCTGACTTCCCCGAATTTATTCAGGGTTACAGTAGGCGGTACTGTGCCGGATTCTCACCGGCTTGCATCCCAATTAAGCCC
>JAUWZB010000154.1 GCA_030615555.1 Dehalococcoidales bacterium | reverse complement strand
CCCATCCCCACCCCAATAACCACACCAATCCCCCCAGCATTTGTGGCATCGATGTTTAGGTGGGCCTGCTCCACCGCTTGAAGGGCCGCCGCTATGGCAAAATGAACAAAGCGATCCATGTGTCGGTACTCCTTGCGGTCTATATATTGACCGGGGTCGAAATTCCTCACCTCAGCGGCGATCTTGGTCTCCAAGGGTCCAGGGTCGAACTGGGTAATGTAGTCCACCCCGGATTTGCCCGAGACCAACCCCTGCCACGTCGAGGGCACATCGAGCCCTACAGGGCTGATCACCCCCATGCCGGTAACCACGACTCTATTACTCAACGAAGCGCTCCCCCCTGTTTGTTGTAATAGTATATCATGTTACGGGCTAAAGTCGCTATATCTTCTTGACCCATGGAAGGCTTAAACCATATAATAGCACAAGTAGACCGGGAGTCAAGGGAAGATAGATGGAGTATATTTACCTTCGCTTTCTGGAGGGAGCAGCGCGACCGAAGAATCTCGCTCAGTCCTAAACTCCGCGAAGGCTCTCTAGATTCTTCTCTATCACTTCGTTCAGGGTCAGAATGACAGGTATGATTACTAAACGATGAGGCAGATGGGAGACCTCAAAAAGGGTGTCGCCCTTGAGACCTTGGGCTGCAAGCTGAATCAGGCGGAGAGCGAGTCCCTAGCAAGGCAGTTCGCCGAGGTGGGATATCGGGTGGTCCCTCCCTCAGACGGCGTCGCCATCTACATCCTCAATACCTGCACCGTGACCCACATTGCCGACCGCAAGTCCCGCCATCTCTTAAGACTGGCGCGACGCAGAAACCCTAGCGCCCTCATCATCGCCATCGGGTGCTATGCGGAGCGGGCTGCCGGGGAACTCGCTCAGGTGGCAGGGGTTGACATGATCCTCGGCAACGAGGAAAAGGCTCGCCTGCTCGATGTTTTAGGGAAACGGGGGCTGATCAGCACCAGCAGCGCGCTTTGCCCTCAAATGCTTCGCGCCCGCAGTTTGGTCAAGATTCAGGAGGGCTGCAACCAATTTTGCTCCTACTGCATTGTGCCCCTGGTCCGCGGCCAGGAGCGCAGCTTGTCCCTCGATGAGGCAGTTAAAGAGGTAGGGGCGAGGGTGGAAATGGGCTACCGGGAGGTGGTGCTGACAGGTACCCAAATCGGGGCCTATAGGCAGAGCCTGGAACTCCTCATCCAGCGCATCCTCGTTGAGACCAGCGTGGCGCGACTGCGCCTCTCCTCCCTCCAGCCTCAAGAGAACACCACTGGGCTTCTCGCCCTGTGTCAAGATGAGAGGCTTTGCCGCCATCTCCACCTTCCCCTCCAGAGCGGCAGCGATCCGGTGCTCAGGCGCATGGGACGGCGATATTCGGTGGCAGATTATGAAAGGGCAGTGGCTAGGGTTCGGGAGGCGATACCGGGTGTGGCGGTCACCACTGACGTTATGGTGGGCTTCCCGGGAGAAACCGCCGAGGAGTTCGAGGAGAGCTACCGCTTCTGCCAGAGGATGGCCTTCGCCAATATTCATGTCTTCCCCTATTCGGAAAGGCCGGGCACTCCCGCCGCGCTGATATCTGAGAAGCTTGATGAGCGGGTTAAGAAGGAGCGGAGCGGGCGGATGCTTAAGCTGGCGAGGGAGAGCGCTCGCCGTTTTAGGGAGCAGTTTCTGGGACGAACCATGATGGTGCTCTGGGAGCGGGAGGTTGATGAAGGGG
>JAUWZB010000040.1 GCA_030615555.1 Dehalococcoidales bacterium | reverse complement strand
CTCTAAGACCAGTAGCGATGCCGACCGCCAGTTTATTACCAGCAGCATGCCCGATTTTGAGGTGCTTGGCTTTATAGACTACAGCCCAAAGATCAGGGAGGCTGATCTGAGGGGGATGAGCGTCTTCGACGCCGAACCAGCGGTCGTGGCGGAGGTGAGAAGCATAAAGGAAAGGCTAGAGCGCAAGGAGGGAAAATGAATAAGAAAACCGTCAGGGACATCGATGTCAGCGGGAAACGGGTTTTGGTCCGCGTTGACCTCAACGTTCCCTTAGATGAGGAGACCGGGGGCATCACCGATGACACCCGCATTCGAGCGGTGCTCCCCACCATCAGGTATCTCATCGATAGGAAGGCGCGGGTGATCCTCTGCTCCCATCTGGGGCGTCCCGATGGGAAGGTGGTGGATAAGTTAAGGTTGGCCCCGGTGGCGGAGCAACTCTCTAGGCTTCTGGACATGCCTGTGGCAATGGCCAGCGATTGCATTGGACCGGAGGCAGAGGAGGCAGTGGCCGGGCTCAACGAGGGTGGCGTCCTGCTGCTGGAGAACCTGCGCTTTCACGCTGAGGAGGAGAGGAACGACCCCAAGTTTGCCCAGGCCCTCGCGCGACTGGCTGACATCTATGTCAATGACGCCTTCGGCACGGCCCACCGGGCACACGCCTCCACTGTAGGCATTGCTGACCATCTTCCTGCGGTCGCTGGTTTCTTGATGGACAAGGAGATCGATATTATGGACAAGGCTTTAAATGAGCCGGCTCGTCCCTTCGCCGCCATTATTGGAGGGGCAAAGATAAGTGACAAGATCGGCGTTTTAGAGCATATATTGGAGAAGGTCGATTCCCTGCTCATTGCCGGTGGCATGGGCTCCACCTTTTTAAAGGCTTTGAAGTACGATGTCGGCGAATCCTCGGTGGAAAAGGATAAGGTAGGCCTGGCCCAGTGGCTGGTGGAGAAAGCTACGGCGAAAGGGGTTCACCTCCTGTTACCCAGCGATGTGGTGGTGGCCGATAAATTCGCCCCTGATGCCCGTTCTAAGACCGTGACTATCCTCAGCGTGCCCTCCGGTTGGTATGTTATGGACATCGGGCCACGGACTATCGGGATTTTTGAGGCCAAACTCCGGAAATCGAAAACAGTCATCTGGAACGGTCCAGTGGGTGTCTTTGAGTTCCCCAAGTTCAGCAAGGGCACCCAGGCTATCGCAAGCCTGCTCGCTGGCCTGGATGCCACCACCATCATCGGAGGCGGTTCCACCGCTGAGGCTGTCGAGGAGATGGGCTTGGTGTATAAGATGACCCATGTCTCCACGGGTGGCGGAGCATCATTAAAGTTTCTGGAGGGCAAAACCCTGCCCGGGGTGGCGGTGCTTCAGGACAAGGAGAGCCGATGATCGGGCTTGACCAAATAAGGGAGATTGTAAGCTCCACCCCATCCAAGATCGTACTCCTGGTCATCGACGGGCTGGGAGGGCTGCCCCATCCCGAGACGGGCAGGACAGAGCTGGAAAGCGCCAGAACCCCTAACCTCGATCGGCTGGCAAAAGAGGGTATCTGTGGCATGATCGACCCGGTCGGCCCGGGGATCACCCCGGGCAGCGCCCCCAGCCATCTGGCTCTCTTTGGATACGACCCGCTAAAATTTACCGTGGGGCGCGGCGTCTTGGAGGCTTTGGGTATAGACTTCGAACTTAAAGAAGGTGACGTCGCCGCCCGGGGCAACTTCTGCACCATAGACGGGAGCGGTCTCATCACCGATCGCCGGGCAGGACGCCTCTCTACCGAGAGGTGCTCCGAATTATGTCGGCTTCTGGATGGGATGAATATAGAGGGTGTGGCGATTTTTGTCTCGCCGGTAAGGGAGCACCGTTTTGTGGTAGTTTTCCGTGGGGAGGGGTTCTTGAGCGCACTTGACGATTCCGATCCCCAGCGGGAGGGATTGCCACCAAAGGATGTTATCGCTCACTCTCCCCGAGCTGAAAAGGCCGCAAGTATTGCCAATGAATTTATCGCTACGGCAAGGGCGACTCTCGCCGAGCGCTATCCCGCAAACATGGTGCTGCTGCGGGGCTTTGCCCACTATCCCGATTTCCCCAAGATGAGCGAGGTCTTCAGTCTTAAGCCCGCTGCCATCGCTCCATATCCCATGTATCGCGGGCTGGCCAAGGTGGTGGGCATGGAGGTTCTCCCCACAGGCGCTACCATCGGTGAGGAGTTCGCTACCTTGGCTCATCACTACAATAGCTATGATTTCTTCTTTCTTCATGTTAAAGAGACCGACATCGCTGGCGAGGACGGCGACTTCAAACGAAAGGTCAGGGTTATCGAAGAGGTGGATCGGGCCTTGCCCAGGCTCATCGACCTCGATCCAGCGGTCATTATTGTCACCGCCGATCATTCCACCCCCGCAGTATTAAAGGGGCATAGCTGGCATCCCGTCCCCTTTCTACTGTGTTCCAAATGGTGCCGCCCCGAAGGGGTGGCGGAGTTCTCGGAGAGGGCCTGCATTAATGGTGTTCTGGGAAGGTTTCCGGCAACTGATGTTATGCCTCTAGCCTTGGCAAATGCCCTGAAACTTAAGAAATTTGGAGCTTAGGATGGCTATGCGAATACCATTAATTGCTGGCAACTGGAAGATGAATACCACCCTGGCTGAAGCCTCAGTCCTGGTAACGGAGATGAGGGAGGGGCTTGAGCGCATAGAAGGCGTGGAGAAGGTGCTCTGTCCCCCCTTCCTTTCGTTGTCTTTGGTCAGGGAGCTTCTCCAGGGCTTATCTATCAAGGTTGGGGCGCAAAATATGCACTTTGAGGAGAAGGGCGCCTACACCGGTGAGATTTCGCCCTTGATGCTTAAAGAGCTTTGCGATTTCGTCATCCTCGGTCATTCTGAGAGAAGGGAGCACTTCAAGGAGACTGACCAAATGGTGAACGAAAAAGTTAAGGCTGCGCTCGCCGCGGGGTTAACCCCGATCCTTTGCGTTGGGGAGCGGCTTGAGGAGAGGGAGGCGGGAAGGGCTGAGGAGGTGGTGGTAAGGCAGGGCAGGGCAGCGCTTCAGGGTATTGAATCGCCTCAAAGGATGGTTATCGCCTATGAGCCTGTTTGGGCCATTGGCACCGGCAGGGCGGAAACTGGTGAGGGGGCAAATGCTACTATCGGCATTATCAGGGACATGATGGCTCGGCTTTACAGCGAGGGGATAGCCCAGGGGATAAGGATTCTATACGGAGGAAGCGTGACCGCTGCCAATGTCGCCGAATTTATCAGACAGCCTGAGATCGATGGCGCCCTGGTGGGGGGGGCGAGCCTGAAAGCGGAGGAATTTTTGAGCATCGTGGCGCAAACGGTAGCGATCAAGAAATGAGCCACCTTATTGCTATTGTGGGTCCCACCGCTGTGGGCAAGAGCGCTCTGACGATCCATCTGGCGCAGGTCTTTGGCGGCGAGATCGTGAGCGCAGATAGTCGCCAGGTTTATCGTTATCTGGACATCGGCACGGCAAAGCCAAGCCCCGAGGAGCGCGCCCTTATTCCCCATCACCTTATCGATGTTGTCGATCCGGATGAGAATTTTACCCTCGCCATTTATCAGGAGATGGCCTTGAGGGCGATCGAGGATATTCAGCGGCGAGGGAGGCTGGCGCTCTTGGTTGGCGGGAGTGGCCTTTATGTGCGGTCGGTGATTGGGGGCTTACGAATCCCTCAGGTCGCCCCGGATGCCGAGCTGAGGCGAAACCTGGAGGAGAAAGCGGCGAGGGAAGGCTATAGGGCGCTCTATGAGGAACTGAAGCATACCGACCCCGCTGTGGCAGAAAGGATCGACCCTCGTAACGTGCGGCGGGTGATCAGGGCGCTTGAGGTCTGCCATATTACCGGGCTCCCTTTCTCCCAGCTCCAGAGTAGCTCGCCCTTTTTTCGCACGTTAGTGATCGGGCTTACTACCGCTAGGGAGGATTTGTATCGCAGGATTGATTCAAGGGTGGATCGTATGATGGAGCGGGGGTTGGTTCAGGAGGTTAAGGGGCTTCTGGAGCGGGGCTACTCGCTTGACCTCCCGGCGATGTCGGGGCTGGGCTATAAGCAGATCGGTCAACATCTTCAGGGGGAGCTGGGTCTTGAGGAAGCGGTGCAGCGGATAAAATATGAGACCCACCGCTTCGCCCGCCATCAATATGCTTGGTTCCGCCTCAAGGACGAAAACATCCACTGGTTTGGCGTGAGGAATGGGGTGGAGGAACCGGTTCGGAGCCTCATTCAAGGATTCATATTCAAACAAACAGGGATTGAATCGGCAAGGCCATTGAACAGGACGAAGAAATGAGATTCGTTAAGATGCCAAGGATTCGTATCTGAACAAAGAGGGATTGAATTGGTAGAGCAACTGAGTAGGGCGAAAAGGCGAAAAAATGAAATTTGCTAAGCTGCAGGCGACAGGCAATGATTTTATATTGATCGAGGTTGGTGAAGAGCGCGATTGGTCATCGCTGGCTAAAGCTATGTGCGAGCGCCACTTTGGCATCGGCGCCGATGGCCTCATCATCCTGCTCCCGTCAACGGTTGCAGATTTGCGGATGCGCCTGTTCAACCCGGATGGCTCGGAGGCAGAGGCCTGTGGCAATGGGCTGAGGTGTCTCGCCAGATATGCTATCGATAGGGGATTGGTCGATGCCAGGGGGCTGGCGGTGGAAACGCTGGGCGGCATGAGAAAGATGCGCGCCCAAGGCCGCCTCATTCAGGTAGACATGGGGCTGCCTCGATTTAAGGCTGAGGAGATACCGGTGAAGGAGAAACTTGACATAATCCTAGATTACCCCATCGTTGTTCACGGGGAAAAACTCCTCGTGACCTGCCTTTCTATGGGGAATCCCCACGCTGTCTGCTTCTTAGATGAGCCGATCGCAAACTTCCCCCTTTTCGAACTGGGGCCAAAGGTGGAAAACCATTCCCTTTTCCCTAATGGGGTAAACTTCGAGGTGGCTAATGTTCTTGGTCGAAAAAAGGTCGCGGCCAGGGTCTGGGAGCGTGGGGTAGGGGAGACCCTCTCCTGCGGCACAGGTGCCTGTGCTGTGGCGGTTGCTGCCCGACTTCATGGCCGTGTGGCTGGCGATGTCGATATAACATTACCTGGAGGCGTGCTCATGGTTGCTTGGGATGGGGTGGGGGAGGTGATGCTCCGCGGACCTGCGGAGCTGGTGTTTCAGGGTGAGTGGCCTGACTAGGCGTGGACATATCATGTTCAGGCGATTAAAATAGTTGGAGGTGTTAGTGTGAGTAAGAATTTGGCTGGCGCAATCATGCCCAGCGCTGACCTGCGCGGCGATGATTTAAGCGGCGCCGATCTATCTGGTGCCACGCTGGTTCAGGCTAATATGCTGAATTGCGACCTCTCCGGGGCAAATCTATCTGGCGCCGACCTGAACGGTGCCGATCTCACCGACGCCGACCTTTCGGATGCCAACCTAACGGGCGCCAATTTGACTCGTGCCAGGCTCAGGGGCACGCTCTTCACCGGCGCCGACCTAACTGGCGCAATATTAGCCCAAACTGATCTCCAGGACGCTGACTTCAGCGGGGCGAAGATCGATGTGGAAAAGCTCGACATCTCCGGTGCTAGAGCCTGGCAGCAGGCGAAGTGGGATCCGCCGGTGCTTGGGGCCCTGAGAGCAAAGTTTGAGAAGTAGGCCTTAGCTCAAAAAAATGAGAACGGCTAGGCGTATCGAAAACCTGCCACCCTATCTTTTCGTTGCGATCTCGAGGAAGATCGCGGAGAAGCGGGCTCAGGGGAAGGATGTGATCAGCCTTGCAGTCGGCGACCCGGATATCCCCACGCCCCGGCATGTCATCGAGCGGTTGTGTCAGGCGGCCCAGGACCCTCAAAACCATCGCTATCCTGAGTCGGAGGGGCTTCCCGAGTTCCGCGGCGCTATTGCCCAGTGGTATGAAAAACGATTTGGCGTGACCCTCGACTCGGACAGGGAGGTATTGCCCCTCATCGGTGCTAAGGAGGGCATCGGGCATATCGCCCTCTGCTTCATCGACCCCGGAGATATTGCCTTGGTTCCCGACCCAGCCTATCCCGTTTTCTCCATGGGCACCATGTTCGCCGGCGGTTCTTCGTACTATATGCCGCTTACTGAAGATAACGATTTTTTACCAGATTTGGATCGTGTTCCGGAGGATATTGCTCGAAAAGCGAAAATATTATGGATCAATTATCCCAATAACCCCACGGCGGCGGTGGCGGAGCTCGAATTTTTTGAGCGTGCAGTCGCCTTCGCCAGAAAATATGACATCGCTGTTTGCCATGATGGGCCCTACACTGAGGTGGCCTTCGATGGCTACCGCCCGGTGAGCTTTCTTGAGGCGGCTGGGGCTATGGAGGTTGGGGTGGAATTTCACTCCCTCTCCAAGAGCTATAATATGACCGGCTGGCGGGTAGGCATGGTGGTGGGGAATGCGAAAATAATTGACGCCCTGAGGAGGGTAAAGTCGAACCTTGACTCGGGGATTCCCCAGGCGATCCAGCACGCCGCCATTGAGGCGCTAACGGGGCCCCAGGATTGTGTTGCAGAACATAATGCGATATATCAGCGCCGCCGCGACCGGCTGCTCCAGACACTTAGCCAGATAGGGCTTAAGGCCAGGCCCCCGCGCGCCAGCCTCTATATCTGGGCCAGGGTTCCTGAGGGCTATAACTCGCTAGAATTCGCCACCTCGCTACTTGAGGAGGCTGAGGTCGTGGTTACCCCAGGCATCGGCTACGGGAAGCACGGGGAGGGCTACATCCGCCTCTCCCTGACCATCCCCGATGAGCGCCTGGAGGAGGCCCTGGCACGACTTAGGGCATGGCACAAGCAGAAATTGACATAAGGAGAGAGCCATCGCCAGGAATACGTTTCCCACTCAACCATCGATTGAGCGAGCCTTTTTGGTAGGAGTAGAGGTAAAGGGGGCCGGAAATACCTGGTCTGTGGAGGACTCCCTTGAGGAGCTGGCCCTGTTGGCGGTTACCGCCGGGGCTGAGGTAGTGGGGGCACTGGTGCAGCGCCTGCAACGGCCAACGCCCACCTATTATCTGGGCAAGGGAAAGGTGAAGGAACTCACCGCGCTTAAGGAGGAGGTAGGGTATGATGTGATCCTCTTCGACGATGAGCTTTCACCGACCCAACAGAGAAATCTGGAACAGGCTCTCGAGGTCAAGATCATCGACCGCACCGCCCTGATCCTGGACATCTTCGCCAAGCGAGCCCGGACCCATGAGGGGCGCCTTCAGGTGGAACTGGCGCAGCATGAGTATCTCCTGCCTCGCCTCGTGGGGCAATGGAGCCATCTGGAGCGTCTCGGCGGTGGCATCGGCACCAGGGGGCCTGGCGAGTCGCAATTGGAGACCGATCGGCGCCTCATCAGCCAGAAG
>JAUWZB010000029.1 GCA_030615555.1 Dehalococcoidales bacterium | reverse complement strand
CCCTTGAAGCGACCAGGGGCTTGTTTTTTCGATCTTTACCTTAACCAGCTGTCCCATGCGGTCAACCTCATCCTCAAAAAAGACAAGCTTATCCGTCCTGTTGCGCCCCCACCATTTCCCCTTCTTCCGCCCTTCAACCAGTACCTCGACTGTTTGACCCAAAAGCTTTCTATTGATCTCGGTGGCGATGTCCTCCTGAAGCATTTCGATCTTCTTTCTGCGGCGTATCTTCTCCTCAGCAAAGACATCGTCGCGAAGCTTTCGCGCGGCGATGGTCCCCGGTCGCGGCGAGTAGCAGGCGACATGAACGGTGTCGAACCTGAGCTCCCTTAGCAAATCGTAGGTTTTTTGAAACTGCCCCTCGCTCTCGCCGGGGAAGCCCACGATGACATCGGTGCTCAGGGCGATGTGCGGAAGAGCGTGGCGGATTCTTTCGATAAGCCCCAGGTACTGCGCCGCAGTATAACCCCGCCTCATCGTTCGTAAAATATCATCGTCCCCCGCCTGAAGGGGGAGGCTCAGGTGCTCGCAGACTTTTTCGAGCTGGGCCATCGCTTCGATGAGCCGCTCGCTCATATCCTTGGGATGGGAAGTCAGAAAGCGTATCCGAGCCAAACCATCGATCCGGTTCAGCTCCGTCAAGAGGTCAGCAAGTGTGGGCTTTTCAGAGAGGTCGTGACCATAAGAATCGACATTCTGCCCGAGTAGGGTGACCTCTTTTGAACCACGCCTCGCCAGCTCTTCAACCTCGCAGACGACCTCCGCCACGGGGCGGCTCCGCTCCCTCCCCCTTCGATAGGGCACGATGCAGTAGGAGCAGAAGTTGTTGCAGCCCTGAATAATGGTCACCAGGGCGCTGGGCTTAGGCCCGCGGGTAACCAAGCCTGAATCCAATCCCCTGGGAGCTAGCCCCCGATCTTCAAGGAAGCGGAACAGTTCGAAAAAAGCCTGCGGGGCGAAAAAGAGGTCCACATGAGGGAAGCGATGCCTGAGGCCATCGACCCTTGAGTCCACAGAGCAACCGGTGAGGGCGAGGATTTTACCTCTCTTTAAGGATTTGAGGGAATCGAGCTTGTTGATGACGCGATCCTCGGCACTCTGGCGCACCACGCAGCTATTCAAGATAATGATTTCCGCCTCCTCAGCCCTTGGGCTAGGTTGATAACCTACTTGCTCCAAATAGCTGGCAATGCGCTCCGAGTCAGCCTTATTCATTTGACAGCCAATGGTCCAGATGTGATAATGAGGCATCGGGGGCTCCCATAATAATATACCCCTAATTCAGGGGTATATCTTAAAACTCCGTGGCGGAGGGAGTGGGATTCGAACCCACGACCCCGATTTGTCAGGGTAACCGCTTAGCAGGCGGCCGCACTAGACCACTATGCGATCCCTCCATAGCCTAATATAGCATAAAGCGGGCGATTTTTCAACGATGTTGCCTCGCCCTCTTCCCTATGCTATACTGTGAACTATAGAATCGCCATAAAGGGGGCGCATGCAAGAGGAAAGGATCGAAGTAGAGGAGGTATCCGTTAAATCGCTGCTGGCAGCGGGCGCCCACTTTGGTCACCAGACCAGCCGCTGGAACCCGCGAATGAAGAAGTATATCTTCACCGCGAGAAATGGCATCCATATCATCGACCTGGAGCAGACCGCTGCTATGTTATATAAAGCCTGCGAGTTTGTCCGGGATCTCGTTGCCAAGGGCGAGAACATCATCTTTGTCGGCACCAAGAAGCAGGCCAAGGATGTGGTTGAGGAGGAAGCCAAGCGCTGCGGCATGCCCTATGTGAATCAACGCTGGCTGGGGGGGATGCTCACCAACTTCGCCACCATCCAGGCAAGAATCGACTATCTGGTGCGCCTGGAGGATCGTAAGGCGAGGGGGGAGTTTGATTACCTCCCCAAGAAGGAGGCGCTGAAACTGGGGAAGGAGATCGACCGCCTCAACCGACAAACGGGTGGCTTCAAGGAGATGACCAGGTTCCCAGGGGCCCTTTTCATTATCGATCCCGCGAAGGAGAGGATCGCCGTCAACGAGGCAAGGCGCACCGGGGTCCCTATCGTGGCCATCGTGGATACCAACTGCAACCCCGATGAGATCAACCATCCCATCCCCGCCAACGATGACGCAGTAAGAGCGGTTAGGCTAATATGTGGCAGGATGGCGGACGCTGCGCTTGACGGCAGTGAAGCCCGCGAGCTGGCGCAGCAGGTAATGGTCTCTGAGGAGGCTGAGGTGCCAGAAATTTTAACCTTCACCCCTGAAGTCGAGGAATGATATGATAACTACCGAGGCAATAAAAGAGCTCCGCGGGAGAACCGGGGCCGGGATCATGGATTGCAAAAAGGCCCTCCAGGAGGTGGGGGGTGATCTCGATGATGCCCTGGAAATTCTCAGAAAACGGGGCTTCGCCAAGGCGGCGAAAAAGGCCCATCGGGAGGTGAGCCAGGGGCTGGTGGAGGCCTATATACACACCGGGGGGCGTATCGGGGCCCTGGTGGAGGTGAACTGTGAGAGCGATTTTGTGGCACACACCGATGAGCTCAAGAGGCTGGCCCATGACCTAGCAATGCAGGTGGCGGCCACCGACCCCTCCTTTTTGAGCAGCGAGGGCATCCCCGAGGGGATGGACCCCAGCGAGGCCTATCTTCTCTCACAGCCTTTTATTAAGGACCCTCAAAGAACCGTCCAGGACGTCATTACGGAAACAGTAGCCAGGGTTGGGGAGAACATCAAGGTGCGGAGATTTGCCCGCTTCGAGCTGGGTAAGGAATAAGCGATGAAAGCTGCCAAATATAAGCGCACCATCTTGAAGCTGAGCGGCGAGGCCCTGACGAGAGAGGGGGGATTTGGCATCGATCTAGCTATCCTCTCGAAGATCGCCCAACAAATAAAGCAGGTAGTGGGCATGGGGGTTGAGCTTGCCATTGTGGTTGGGGGGGGAAACATCTGGCGAGGAGCAACGGCGGAGGCGATGGGAATGGAGCGCACTACCGCCGACTACGCCGGGATGCTGGGCACCCTGCTAAATGCCCTGGCACTACAGGACGCCCTGGAGAAAGGGGGGGTGACCACCCGAACCCAAAGCGCCCTCACCATGCAAGCGGTTGCCGAACCGTACATTCGGCGCCGCGCCCTGCGCCACCTGGAGAAGGGGCGAGTGGTAATCTTCGCTTGCGGCACCGGAAATCCCTACATGACCACCGATACCGCAGCGGCGCTCCGAGCCATAGAGCTCGGCGCCGAGGTGCTGCTCATGGCAAAGCACAGGGTCGATGGTGTTTACGACGCCGACCCCCTTGAAAACCCCAATGCCAAAAGGTTCGAAAGCATTAGCCATTCCGATGCCTTAAAGTTGCGCCTTAAGGTTATGGACGCAACTGCCCTTTCCCTCTGCATGGAGCATAAGCTCCCCGTAATTGTCTTCGACCTCGGTACCCCCCAGAGCATTGTGCGGGCAGTGGCTGGCGAGGTTATTGGCACCATGGTCACCAGCTAGAGGTGGGCGATGATCGACGAGGTACTCTCAGCGGCAAGCATCAGGATGGAAAAGACCATCGAGGCACTGAGGAAAGAGCTGGCCACTATCCGCACCGGGCGGGCGACCCCGGTGCTGGTCGATAATATTAAGGTGGATTACTACGGCACGCCCACGCCGCTTAAGCAGATAGCCACCATTTCAGCACCGGAGGCCAGGCTCCTGTTGATTCAGCCCTGGGATAGCAGCACGCTACCCAGCATCAAGAAGGCTATCCTAAAGTCGGAGCTCGGCCTCAACCCCACAAGCGATAGAAATGTGATCCGCCTGGCAATCCCCCAGCTCTCCGAGGAGCGAAGAAAGGAATTGGTTAAAGCAGTTGGTAAGAGAGCTGAGGAGAGCCGAGTCGCCCTGCGAAATATAAGAAGAGACGCCCTGGAGGAGTTCAGAGAATTGGAGCGAGAGAAGGAGATCTCCCAGGACGAGCAAAAACGCGCCCAAGAGCGACTTCAGGAGCTTACCGACAGCTTCATCGCCACGGTGAGCAAGGTAGCAGAGGATAAAGAGGCCGAGCTACTGGAGGTTTAGCAGAGGAGTTTTCGTTCTAGTCGCTCCGTTACAAAAAGCCGACCTCTAATTTTCAAGGCGATTGTTCATAAAGAACGTGCGCCAAGAACGAAAAAAACGGATATAAACAGTGGCAAAACCCAAGATCAAGCATATCCCCAATCATGTCGCCATCATTATGGATGGCAACGGCCGCTGGGCCAAAAAGCGGGGGTTACCCAGGCTCGCTGGTCACCGCGCCGGAACGAAGAACGTCCGCCGCGTCATCAAGTGCTTCGGCGACTACGAAGTGAAGCACTTCACCCTGTTTGCCTTCTCCACAGAGAACTGGAGCCGCCCGCGGCGAGAGGTTCAGGGGCTCATGCGCATCATGGAGGAGGTCATCGACCGGGAGACCATAGACCTCCACAAAGATGGGGTCAGGCTCCTTCACCTCGGCCACCTCGACGGGCTCTCCGAGAAGCTTCAGCAGAAGGTTCAATACGCGATTGAGTTGACAAAGCACAATACCAGAGGCACCCTGTGCATCGCCTTTAACTATGGCGGTCGTGCCGAGATCGTAGACGCGGTGCGGCGCATTCTTCGCGATGGCATCCCACCCGATAATATAGACGAGGCGCTAATTTCTCGCTATCTATATACCACAGGCCTGCCCGACCCGGACCTGATCATTCGCACTGGTGGCGAGATGCGCCTCAGTAATTTCCTGCTCTGGCAGACAGCCTACAGCGAGTACTACGCCACACCAACCCTCTGGCCCGACTTTGGCCCGGAGGAGATCGAGCGGGCCCTCATTGCCTACAGCGAGCGGGAGCGGCGTTTTGGCGGACTAAAAAGGGAGGGCTAAGGCTCAGCAACGGGATGATCTGGCAAAGGGTGCTCAGTGCGCTAGTTTTCTTACCCCTCATCTTTTTGGTCACCTGGTTTGGCGGCCCCGCTTATTCTTTATTGATCGCCGCTGTCGCTACTCTGGGGGCGCTGGAATTCTACGGCATGATGGGCCTCTCCAGGAGGCATCCGCTCACCCTTTTCGGGCTCGTCTGGGTGCTTCTCTTCGTCCTGGTTGCCCATCTTGATGGAAACAACGAAGCACCTCTACCTTACACCGCACCCCTGTTGACAGCGGCAGTGGGCTTCTCTTTAATCTGGCTCCTTTTCCGCTCCCCCGTGAAGGATGCCGCCACCAATTGGGTTTGGACCCTCGCCGGGATCATCTATATCGGGTGGCTGCTGAGCCATTTTATCTCCCTTCGGGGACTGGAGGGCGGCAGGGAGTGGGTGCTCTTTGTGCTCTTTGCCACCTTTGCCGCAGACACCGCCGCTTTCTTTATCGGCAGGGCTTGGGGCAGGCATTCCCTCACTACAAAGATCAGTTCAGGGAAGACCTGGGAAGGGGCAGTGGGGGGCTTTCTAGGGGCCATCGCCGCAGCACTGATCCTGGCAGCCATCTTCCCCACCCTGACCATACCATACTGGCAAACGGTCATCCTCGGCGCCCTCATCGGCATCTTCGCCCCGCTAGGCGACCTCTCAGAATCGATGCTCAAGCGGAGCGCCGGCCTGAAGGACTCGGGAACACTGATCCCCGGTCATGGTGGCCTCCTCGACCGCCTCGATAGCATCCTCTTTACCGTGGTTGTAGTATACTATTATGTGATATGGGTAATAATGTAAAACGGCTCGCCATTCTGGGCTCCACTGGCTCCATAGGGCAACAGACCCTCGATGTGGTGCGCTCCTTCCCCGACCGATTTCAGGTGGTCGGTCTTGGCGGGGGGAGAAACGACGCGCTCCTGGCAAGGCAGATCGAAGAGTTCCAACCAAAACTGGTTTCTATCGAGGCAGCCAGTTCACGAGAGAGATTGCGTAGCTTAAAGTGCGAAATATTGTCCCCGGAGGAGCTTGCGGCTCACCCCAATGTTGACCTGGTGGTGATCGCCATCTCGGGCAAAGCAGGTCTCAGCCCCACCCTGGCAGCGATTAGGGCCCAAAAAAGCATCGCCCTGGCCACTAAGGAGGTCCTGGTAATGGCAGGGGGGATCATTACCGCCGAGGCAAAGAGGCACGGCACCCAGATCATGCCCATCGATAGCGAGCCCAGTGCGATATGGCAATGCCTGCACGGTGAGGAGCAGAGGATCGCCCGGCTCATCCTGACCGCCTCAGGCGGCCCCTTTCGCCACCTCTCTCCGGATGAGCTTAAAGAGGTGGTGCCGCAACAGGCGCTGGCGCATCCCACCTGGATGATGGGCCCGAAGGTCACCGTCGACTCCGCCACCCTGATGAACAAGGGGTTTGAGGCTATTGAGCTAAGCTGGCTCTTCGATGTCCCCTTTGAAAATATCGAGATCGTGATCCACCCCCAGAGCATCATTCACTCCATGGTTGAATTTGTCGATGGCGCTATCAAGGCGCAGCTAAGCATGCCCGACATGCGCCTGCCCATTCAATATGCCCTGTTTTATCCTGAGCGTCTGCCTAATAAGCTTCCCCATCTCGATTTTTCGAACATAAGCGCCCTTACTTTTGAACCCCCTGACCTGGAAAAATTCCCATGCTTAAAATTAGCGCTGGAAGCAGGTCGAAAAAAGGGTACCTACCCCGCGGTGCTCTCCGCCGCCGATGAGGTGGCGGTGGCGCTCTTCCTGAAGGAGCGCATCGGCTTTCTGGATATCCCGAAGCTTGTGGCAGAGGCCCTGGAGGAGCACCAGAGCACCCCCCACCCCTCGCTAGAGAATGTGCTCACTGCTGACGACTGGGCCAGGGAGAGAACTCGAGGATGACCATATTTGTAACAATAATTGCCTTCTTAGCCATTATCATCATGGTCATCCTGGTCCATGAACTGGGCCATTTTATTACGGCCAAACGCTCTAAGGTAAAGGTCGAGGAGCTTGGCCTGGGGTTTCCACCACGCCTCTTTGGCATAAAGCGAGGGGATACCATCTATTCTGTGAACCTCATCCCCCTCGGCGGCTTTTGCAAGATGGCGGGGGAGGAGGACCCTAATGTACCTGAGAGCCTAGCGGGGAAGAGCATTAAAACGAGGCTCCTCATCCTCAGTGCGGGGTCGCTCATGATGCTACTGCTTCCCCTCTTCCTCCTCCCCATAGCCTATATGATACCGATGGCGCGCCCTGTGGGGGGGATAGCGCGCCCAGTGGAGGACGCGGAGGTTCAGGTCAGCAGTGTTGCCCCGGGCTCACCAGCGGAACTTGCTGGCATCGAAGCTGGAGACATCATCCTGAGCATTGACGGGCATGAGGTCAAGAGCTTCGATGATGTCGAAAATGAGATCCAACAAGCCTTAGAGTCCAAACCTGGTGAGGAGGTCACGCTGCTTCTGTTGAGGGATGACACCCAGCTTGAGAAGACACTGATCCCGCGAGCAAATTTCCCCGAGGGGGAAGGGCCGATGGGCGTTGCGTTAACGTCGGTTACGGAAAGCAGAGCCTATCCACCCTGGAAAGCCATCCCCAAGGGGCTTGGCGAGTACTGGTGGACGCTGGTGAGGATGAAGGATGCCATCGCCAGCCTCTTTGGGGGGGAGGTGCCGTTGAAGGATGCCATTGCTGGCCCCATTGGCATCGCCCAGCTCACCGGCGAGGTAGCCGAGGGAGGAATCTATCCTCTGATCTGGTTTACCGCTTTGCTCAGCGTGAGCCTGGCAATAATCAACCTGCTCCCCATCCCCGCTCTCGATGGGGGAAGAATCGTTTTTGTCGCCATCGAGGGCATCAGACGGGGAAAAAGAATATCGCCAAAACGGGAGAGCCTGATCCACCTCATTGGTTTCGCGATATTAATTATGCTGCTCGTAGTTGTAAGCTATTATGATGTAATGCGCATCATTAGCGGGGAAGGTTTGATCCGATGATGCGGCGCCGCATGTCCCGACCCGTTATCATAGGTAATGTCACCATAGGAGGCGCAGCGCCGATTGTGGTCCAGTCGATGGCCAAGACCGACACCCGCAACGCCCAGGCGACCATCGACCAGATTCGCCGGCTTGAGGAATGCGGCTGCCAGTTGGTGCGCGTGGCCGTCCCCGACCGCGAGGCTACCGAAGCCCTCCCTGCAATAAAGCACGGCATCTCCATCCCCCTCATCGCCGACATCCACTTCGACTATCGCCTCGCCCTGCTCGCCATTGAGGGCGGTGTTGATGGCCTGAGGATAAATCCGGGGAATATCCACGACCCTGAGCAAATCAAAAAGGTAGTTCTGGCCGCTAAAGAACAAAAAATCCCGATAAGAATCGGGGTGAACGCCGGAAGTTTGCCACGTTCAACGTTCAACGTTCAACGTTCAACGCTAGTCCAGCGCATGGTGGACATCGCCTTAGAACAGGTGCGTCTATTTGAAAGCCTCGATTTCGAACTGATCAAGGTATCGCTCAAAGCCTTCGATGTGCCCGATACCATCG
>JAUWZB010000158.1 GCA_030615555.1 Dehalococcoidales bacterium | reverse complement strand
CTTTCGTCATGGCTCTTTGGTACAGCTTTCTTTTCCCGTATCTACCGCCTTATACAAAGGTGTTTACGACCCTCTTCAGAAGTCGCACGATGGAGGTAGGGAGGTGATATTATGCTAACGGAACAAGCCATTCAGGAATTTATGCTCAGCCGGGGCGGACTCCGCCCCAAGACTCTGAAGGATTACCGGATGCACCTGGCGCATTTTCAGCGGTCCTTCCCCGATTTGCCCACGACACCCCAGCCTCTTCAATCCTATCTCAACAGCTTTCCCGTCAAGTCCGAAGCTAACCCCCAGGGTGTTGAGCCGGAAACTGTGCACGCCCGATTCCGCACCATCAGGGCCTTATACAACCAGCTCGAGCTCTGGCATCCCGAAATATTCGAGCGTTACCCATTGAGAAATAAAAAGAAGTATGTCTTCGAGCTACCCAATCCCATGAAACTGGTCAGGCCGCCAGAGCTAAAGAAAAAGACCATGCGGATATTCGCCGACAGTGAGCTCTACTCCCTGTTTAGACTTCCTCTCTCCCCCAGGGATCGCGCCCTGTCCACGCTTCTCCTGGACGTCGGGCCCAGGGCAGACGAGTGCGCCAACCTGATCTGGGAGTACGTGATACCGGGCTACGTGGTTCTCAAGGGGAAGACCGGGTCGAGGACGGTCCCGATCAGCGAGACCACCTACCGGCGGCTGCTGCCACTCAGGAATGGCGCCGGCAGCCAGCAGCACGTCTTCCTGGGGGAGCGCGGCCCTCTGTCCTACCAGGGCATTTACAAGCTGGTGCGCCACCTTTGCCACCAGGCTGGCATTGACGGCAAGCGGTGCTCACCGCATACCTGGCGTCACACCTTTGCCACAAATTTCGCCGCCGCCGAGGGCTGCGACCCATCGGTTCTGCAGGAAATCATGGGTCATAAAGACTTCAAGACGACCCTGCGGTATATCCAGAACAACCCCATACGGATGGCAAGGAACCACCAGCGCTGCACCCCGCTGAAAGGGCTGGCCGCGGCTGCCCAGCAGAGCTTTGATTTTGATACGGATAAGGACTGGGGCATAAAAGAGGCAGAGGCAATAGTAGCTGGAAGGAAGGAGGTGTAGATGACAACGCAAGCCCAGATTCAGGGTCTAGGTGCTTATGAGCAGTGGGGGTTCACACTCGAGCATCCAGACGACCACGTGCTCTTCCTAATGCACAAAGGAGAGCGGATAGCTATTTTCAGCCAGAGCGGAGCCACCGAAGAGAGCATCCAAGAGACATGTGCCAATCACTTGGTCATGAAACATGGATGGAATGGATGCCTGTACCAACAGGAGGACGACGAGTGAACGATATGGAGGTTCTTCGCCGGGCCTATGAGCGAGAAAACGACAGCAGGGACCGACGGCCGCCGCATCTCCGCAGCTGGGAGTACTTCAACATCGGCGCCTCGAGGGATGATATGAGGCGTCTCCTGGATGAGGGCTTTATCATCATTGCCCTGAAGACGACCAACCTGACGAGGTACAAGCTGAGT
>JAUWZB010000094.1 GCA_030615555.1 Dehalococcoidales bacterium | reverse complement strand
GTGGTTGCTGGTAGGCTGGTGGAGGAGTTCTACCGCCCTGTGGTTGTCTTCGAGCGGGGCAAGGAAGAGTGCCGGGGGAGCGCCCGTAGCATCCCAGATTTCAATATCATCGCTACCCTGGGCGATTGCAGCGACCTCCTCACTCGATTTGGGGGGCATCCTATGGCCGCAGGGTTCACCGTAGCTACCGAAAACCTGAATCAGCTTCAGGAACGACTGGTTGAGATTGCGTCAAGCCAGTTGTCCTCTCTCGACCTCCGCCCCCTGATCTCCATCGATGCCGAGGTCTCCCTCTCCTCCCTCCGCGGGAGTACCTTCAAAGTGATGCAGCAGCTCGCCCCCTTCGGTTGTGCCAACCCTTACCCAACATTCATTACTCGGGATGTAACGGTGGAGGGGTATCGCAGCGTGGGCAGTAGTGGGGAACACCTGAAGCTAAAGCTAAGGGATGGCGGGGTAACTTGGGACGGCATTGGCTTCAGGATGGGCAATCTTATCGGCGAGGTTACTCCTCGGTTGGACATCGTCTTCAGCCTTGAGGTTGATCTGTGGCGTGGTGGGGAGGAGCTTCAACTCAATATTCTGGATTTCGCCCCAGCAGCCTGAGTCAATCCCCAGAAAGCGTTGCGCCCTTTGAATCTGTTGACAGGCGGGATTGATAAACGTTCTCTTAACCGGTTGATTTAATGCTCCTCTTCTACTGAAGGCGCAGCTAAGACCCTCGCTCGCCTCATCCTGTAGATGAGCAGGGGGACACAAACCGCTAGCACGAGAAGGGCGATAAGATGGGCCTCGTGTAGGACACCAACATTTATCTGAGCCGGCGTTACCACCCGGGTGAACTCGATGAAGAAACGCCCGAAGGAGTATACGGAAAGGTATAGAAGAAAGAGCGAGCCATCCGGCTTGAGCCTACCCCTCAGCCGCCAGAGCAACGCAAAGATCAGGAGGTCCCAGATAATTTCGTAAACTGGCGATGGGTGTCCTGGCACCCCTAAAAGGGTGGTAGCGGCAGCATTTGGATGGGTATAGACAACAGCCCAGGGCCATGAAGTCGGCGTCCCATAGGCGTCGCCGTTTATGGTGCACCCGATTCTCCCCACAGCCTGGGCCAGGATCACTGCCGGGGCAACGGCATCGGCCAGGTGCCCTAGAGAGAGATGCCTTATCCTGAGATATATAAAAACGGCCAGCGTTCCACCTAGGATCGCCCCGAAAATAGATAACCCGTAAAAGAATTGTTCAAATATCCGCATGGGGTCGCTACTATAAGTGCTCCCGAGGTAGTCTATGACATGGATCAGCTTAGCCCCGATAATCCCGCCAATAATGGCCCAGGGAGCAATGCTATAGATGACCTCCCTCTTGATGCCCGCGCCTCTGGCAAACCACAGGGCTAGCCCGATCCCTACGATGACAGCGAGGATGACCATGAGCCCGTGCCAGCCTACCTCGAAGGAGCCGATACTGAAGAGGATGGGGTCGATACCTATTTCAATTGACATTTTCCAGCATTCTACGGTGGTTTTGCGCCTCATGTCAAGGAATTGTCGCGCCGATTTCTAGTGCATTTTTTGCAGTATTATGTTAAAATAGTTTCATTCCAGGTTGGTAAAGGAGGCAGGTGTGAGGGAGGAAATCCAGAGCTTTTTGAATCACCTCTCTATAGAGAAAGGCTTCTCTGAGAATACCATAGATGCTTACAGAAATGACCTTTACCAGCTTGCCGATTTCGTGGAGGAGCTGGCCATCGTGCAAGGCTACCGCCCGCAATGGGCTACTGCGGATCGCAATCTGCTCATCAGCTACATCCTCAATTTAAAGGAGAGAAACTATGCCCCGGCTACCGTGGCTCGCAAGGTTGCTGCGGTAAAATCCTTCTTCGACTTTCTGGTTGCTGATGGCATCCTCCAGAGCGACCCCACAGAGAACCTTAGCTCGCCAAAGGTGGGCAAATCCTTGCCCAAACCCCTCTCCGTAGCTGAGGTGGAAGCGCTGCTGGCAGCGCCGGCTAAGCTTTCCTCACCCGAGGCGGCACGGGATGTGGCGATGATTGAACTGCTTTACGCCGGTGGCATGAGAGTATCGGAGCTTGTCTCCCTGAACATGGGGGATGTAAACCTCGAGGCGGGCTTTGTGCGCTGCCTGGGAAAGGGATCCAAGGAGCGGATCATCCCCATCCATCAGAAGGCAGTCTGGGCCATTAAGGAATACATGGTGGAGGCTCGCCCCCGGCTGCTGCGCGGCGGGGGAGAGGAGGCTTTATTCTTGAATCGCAGAGGAGAGCGCCTCACCAGGCAGGGCTTTTGGCTTATCCTGAAGACCTATGCCAAAGCAGCGGGCCTAAAAAAAGTGGTTACCCCCCATACCCTGCGGCATAGCTTTGCTACTCATATCTTGAGCGGCGGAGCCGACCTGAGGGCGGTTCAGGAGCTATTGGGGCATGCCAATATCTCCTCAACGCAGATCTATACCCACCTTACCAGCGAGCATGTGCGCCAGGCCTATGAAAAGGCACACCCCAGAGCTAAAGACTGATACTTGACCGAGGGGGTTAAGGTGTCCAGGCGAGCGGAATTTTGTAAAAATACCTGTCCGATATGCAAAAGGGCAAGGGCTAAGGGCGGAATCGCCAGATGGTATGTGAAAAACATAGATAGGAAATTTTGCCCGACGTGCCGGGCTTATGAGCGGGAGTATAAAAAGCCCGCTTATGAATAGGGGAAGAGCGTGGGTGAGGAGAACGAAAAAGGCTTTTCGAACGACGGATATCACTGAGGCATAGGATATAAAAGTGAAAGCAGCAGGCTTTTCAATATTGCAACCGAAAAGGGCGAAAAGATGAAAACGGAGTTTGTTACGGGGACGTTGATTGGAATAAGAGACGGGCCGGTCATTGTTATTGAGGTGAGGGGACAACAAAGAAAGTTCCCTTTGGACTACGAGGTGAGCGTGGAGTGGGCGCTCACTCATATGAATAAAAGGGCTATATGCCTCGTGGAGGATGGTAGGGTTACCAGGGTGGAGTAAGAGATGCCTAAGAAATCCCATCGCGTCGCCTCAAGACAGGCGGCGGTTAGTAAGGAAAGAAAGCGGAAGAAGAGGGCGCAGGCATCCCAAAGGCACCCCATGCCTGCTGGCGCTCCCGCTGTGCCCTCAACTGTGGCCACTCCTGGGCCTCCCGCCGCGCCCTCAACTGTGGCTACCCCTGAGCCTGCCACTACCCCTTCAGTAACACAGCCCGCTCCCGCGGCGCGACAGGCGATCCCCCGCTATCAATATGTTGTCGCAGACTTGCGAAGGATCGCCCTCCTCGCCGGGGCCATGCTTGTCATCCTCATCGTGCTCGCCTTTGTGCTGGGATAGGATGCTATGGAAGCGAGGCGCTTCGAGGAGCAACTGAAGGCACTGCCCCAAAAGCCGGGCGTTTATCTTTTCAGGGACGCCTCAGGCAATGTGCTTTATGTGGGAAAGGCCGCCAATCTCCATAATCGGGTAAGAAGCTATTTTGGCGCTCCCGACACGCTCTCCCCAAAGCTCCACAGGATGGTGGCTCGGGTGAGCGACTTCGAGTTCTTCGTTACTGATTCGGAGCAGGAGGCGCTCATCCTGGAGTGCAATCTCATTAAGAAGCACCGCCCCCGCTATAATGTGCGCCTCAAGGACGATAAGACTTATCCCTATCTCAGGATCAATGTCCAGGATGACTGGGCTAGGGTCTATATCACCAGGCGCATCGATAAAGACGGCAGCCGCTACTTCGGACCCTTTGCCAGCGCTGGCTCAGTTAGAAAGACCCTTGACCTGTTAAAGAAGCTCTTCCCCTTCCGCTCTTGCAAAAGGGTGATCACCGGAACCGACCGCAGACCCTG
>JAUWZB010000130.1 GCA_030615555.1 Dehalococcoidales bacterium | reverse complement strand
CGCCCTGGTCGCCTCAACGACCTGCTCGCCCAGGCGAGCGAAGTCGGCGGAGAGGATGGAAGGGGCTATCTTGATCTCGCTGCTAACCATTCTAGCCCTGGACAATTTTTCTCGCCCTTGCCAGTTGCTGCGCCACCTGCCACGGGGCGGTGCCGCCAGGGACATCGCGCGCCGCGAGAGAGGACGCCACCGTTACAGAGTAGACATCCTCCTCAAAAAGCGGCGAGAAGTTTTTGTACTCACTAAGGCTCAAATCCTTAAACGTCTTACCCTTCTCCACTGCGTATTGAACCAATCCGCCCACTATATTATGAGCCTCGCGGAAGGGGACTCCCTTTCCCACCAGATAGTCTGCCAGGTCGGTGGCCAGAATATAGCCCTCCTCGGTGGCGCGGCGAGTTTTTTCGCCCCTGACTTTAAGTGTGGCTACCATCCCGGTAAATACCTCTAAGGTCGAAAGAAGGGTATCCACCGTGTCGAAGAGGCCCTCCTTGTCCTCCTGCATATCCCGATTATAGGAGAGGGGCAGGGCTTTCATGACGGTCAGCATCGCGAGAAGATTGCCATAAACCCGGCCTGTCTTCCCCCGCGCCAGCTCGGCGACATCGGGGTTCTTTTTCTGAGGCATGATGCTTGATCCCATGGCATAGGCATCGTCAAGCTCAATAAATCCGAACTCCGCCGAGGACCAGAGGACAAGCTCCTCAGCGAGGCGCGAAAGGTGCATCATAGTGATGCTGGCCGCCGCCTGATACTCGATGACGAAGTCGCGATCGGAGACGGCATCCATGCTATTCGCGCTTATCTGGCTGAAGCCCAGTTCCTTAGCCAGAAAATCGCGGTCAACGGGATAGGGCACGCCAGCGAGCGCCCCGCTCCCTAGAGGCAGGACATCGGTGCGCCCCAGGCAATCGCGGAATCTGGCCACATCGCGCTGGAGCATCTCGAAGTAGGCGAGCATGTGATGGGCGAAAAGTACCGGCTGCGCCCGCTGCAGATGGGTATAGCCGGGTATTATTTCGTCCTTATTCGCCTCCGCCACGTCGAGAAAAGCTCTTTGCAATCCAACAAGCTTCTCAATGGTCTGCGAAATGGCTTCTTTGGCGAAGAGGCGCATGTCGAGGGCAATCTGGTCATTTCGGGAGCGTGCGGTATGCAGCTTTCGACCCACCTCGCCGACCCTCTCAATCAAGCGAGCCTCGATATTCATATGAATGTCCTCTAAGTCAGCGCGCAGGGCAAATTCACCCCCCTCGATCTCCTCGCGAATGGAGGTGAGCGCCATAACGATAAGCTCGGCGTCCTTATCCGAGATGATGCCCTGCTTGGCCAGCATTTTGGCGTGGGCGATGGAGCCGGCAATATCCTGCTTATACAGGCGCTGGTCAAAGGGGACGGATGCGGTATAATCCTGCACCGACTTTTCAACCTCCTTCTTGAAACGGCTGCGCATGGGGTTCATCTCCCCTCCTCATCTTCGGGCCGCTCCACACCCTGGACCTGGGCCTGGGTCTTCACGGGAAGTCCCCAGATGTGGATGAAGCCCACCGAGGCGCTCTGGTCAAACTCGTCGCCCTTATCATAGGTGGCCAAGCCGAAGCTGTAAAGCGACTTGGGCGATTTTCGCCCCACCACCGTCGCCTTCCCTTTGCAAAGCTTCACCCGCACCGTCCCCGTGACATGGCGCTGCGAGTTCTCAACATAGGCAGCGAGGTCCTGATGAAGGGCGGTGAACCACAGCCCGTTATAAATAAGGTCGGCATACTCCAAGGCCACCTTCTCCTTGAAGCGCAGTTGCTCCCTGGAGAGGGTCATCGCCTCCAAAGCTTTGTGAGCGATAAGGAGCACTGTAGCCGCCGGCGCCTCGTAAATCTCCCGCGACTTTATCCCCACCAGCCGATTCTCCACATGGTCGATACGCCCCACACCGTGCTCGCCGGCAAGCTCGTTTAGCTGCTGGATCAGTGAGACGCCATCGAGTTTTTTCGCATTGAGGCTAACCGGGACCCCCCTCTCAAAACCGATCTCCACATAAGAGGGCTTGTCCGGGGCATCCTGTGGCGCGCGGGTCCAGGCGAAAACCTCCTCCGGGGGCTCAGCCCAGGGGTCCTCCAGAATCCCACACTCGATGCTCCTCCCCCAAAGGTTCACATCGATGGAATAGGCGCTCCCCGCAAAGACAGGGATGTCATGCTTCTGGGCATAGGCGATCTCCTCCTCCCTGGTCATCCCCCACTCACGAGCCGGGGCGATGATCTTAAGGTGAGGGGCGAGGGCGACCACGCCCACATCGAACCGCACCTGGTCATTCCCCTTCCCGGTGCAGCCGTGAGCCACCGCCGCAGCGCCCTCCTCATTGGCGGCGTCCACCAATAGCTTGACGATGAGGGGGCGAGCAAGCGCTGTCGCCAGCGGATACTGCCCCTCATAGAGAGCATCGGCCTTTAGGGCGGGGAAAACGAAGTGTTTGACAAAGAGCTCCCTGGCATCGACCACCAGAGCCTTCACCGCCCCCACCTTAAGCGCCTTCTGCCGGATAGCGGGCATATCTCGCTCGCTGCCCACATCCACCGTCAGGGCAATGACATCCAGATGATAATTTTCCCCGAGCCACCTGATGGCCACCGAGGTATCAAGCCCCCCACTATACGCGAGTACTACTTTCTCTGCCACTTCTCAAAACCTCCGATCTGAAGTTTCAATCGCTTCCAAAATTATCATCCAAGAAGGAGGTGAT
>JAUWZB010000075.1 GCA_030615555.1 Dehalococcoidales bacterium | reverse complement strand
TGGTATGAAGGACCCCCAGCTTAAATGGGACAACGCAATTATCGAATTGGATCACCCCGTAGTGGGAAAACGGCTTTATCCGGGCATACCTTTCAAGCTATCCGAGACCCCACCCCTCCCCAGCACGCCGGCCCCTCTCCTCGGCCAGCATACCGATGAGATTTGCCGTGACCTGCTGAAGATGTCAGCAGAGGAAATAAAGAAGCTGAAGGAGGAAGGCGTCCTGGAAAGTCCAGATACTTGAGTTAGAGAAATACAAAAAGGAGGAGAGGAACAATGAAGGCAGCGGTACTGTATGAGATCAACACCCCGTTAAAAGTGGAAGAGGTTACCCTCGATGAGCCTCAAGAGAACGAAGTGCTGGTAAAAATTGTGGCCACGGGAGTATGCCACAGCGATCTCCACTTTATGAAAGGCGAAATGCCTCAACCCACGCCCTTTGTACCGGGGCACGAGGGAGCTGGCATTGTGGAAAAGGTGGGGCCTGGCGTAACCACACTCAAGCCCGGTGACCATGTGATACTCATGGTAGCGTTTGCGTGCGGGAAATGCCGTTACTGTGTTGAGGGTCGGCCCACCAGGTGCGTAGAGAACCTGCCTATTCAGATGATGGCCACCCTGCCCGGGGGAGGAATGCGGTTACACAAAGGCGATCAAGAACTGCACCACCTGTTTGGCCTTGCCTCCTTTGCCGAGTACGCTGTGGTGCATGAACGTTCCGCAGTGAAGATTCGGGAGGACGCCCCCATGGAAGTGGTGTGCCCCTTGGGCTGTGGCATCGCTACTGGCATCGGCACAGCGATCAATACGACAGGCATAAAGGCTGGCGAAAGCATAGTCATCTATGGCTGTGGCGGCGTTGGGTTGAGTGCTGTTATGGGAGCCAAGTTGGCTGGCGCCGGCACGCTCATCGCCGTTGACACGTTGGAGCGAAAACTGGAGATGGCCAAAGAGCTGGGGGCCGATCATATCATCAACGCCTCCCAGGAGGACCCCAAGGCGAAGGTTATGGAGCTAACCGGTGGCGGGGCAGATTATGCTATTGAGTGCATTGGGAATGTGGATGTTATAATGCAGGCCTTTGGCTCGATTCACGTGGGAGGAAAGTGCATCCTAGTTGGAATGGCTCCTCTCGTTAGCATGCTCAGCATTGCTCCCTTCGAATTCCTTCTGGGGAAGACCATGACCGGAGCTATCCAGGGCGATATAATAGCGCCAATTGAGATACCAAGATATATCGATCTATTCATGGCAGGCAAGCTCCCCATCGACAAGCTCATCACCAAGAACTACAAGCTGGACCAGATCAACGAAGCCTTTGAGGCATTAGAAAAAGGGGAGACAATTAAAAGCATAATCAAATTTTAATAACTGACTTTCTAATAACAGTCACTTATAAAGGAGGTTCTATTGGCTGACGAGACCTTTGATGTGGTAATAATTGGCGGCGGTAATAAGGCCCTGTTCGTTGCCATGTACCTGCTTAAATATGCCAACATGAGCGTAGGTATATTCGAAAGACGACACGAGATCGGCGGCTGCCTTGCTACTGAAGAGATTGCCGCACCAGGCTTTCGTGGTAATACCCACGCCCAGATACAGCTGCCCTTTTACTACCTGCCCCTGTGGCGCGATTGGCCCGAGTTCTGGGACTACGGAGCCCAGCTGGAGCAGCACATCTGCAGTTCTGGCGCTGTCTTTAGAAATAATCAGACCTGCCTGGGTATCTACAGCGAGAAATATGATATGGACCAGACGCGCACAGCGAAGGAGATCGCCCGCTTCTCGGAGAAGGACGCCGAGAAATGGCTCAAAATGAGGAAGTTGTGGCTCAGCCGCGAGATGCAGCATGTGCAGATGGATATGATGTACAACCCTGCAGAGGTCCGCGTTACCGACCCTGGCATCGGAGAGCGGCAGCTGGCAGTATATCCAGGTCTTGTAGAATGTGGACCCGGCGTTGATCCAGATTCGGTTCTCCTGGCAGCCACCCATGTCCACAACGCGCAGACATGTTGGGAAAGCAATGAGATGGCTTATATCAACCTGCGATTTGTTCTCTCATCGACAATGGATGTTAACCAAACGGGGGCCGGTGCCTGGACATTCGGTTATGCCTCGATGATGCCGTCAATAGCTTTCTGTAGAGGAGGGACGCATCAGGTAGCCCATGCAGCCCACAAGATACTGGTACGCGATGGCGCAAAGTTCTTCCTCGGCGCTGATGTTGAAAAGGTGCTCATTGAGAACGGAGAGGCCAAGGGTATCAAGCTCACCGACGGCAGTGAGATCAGGGCCAACAAACTGGTGATAAGCACATTAAACCCAACGCAGCTTTGCTTCGATTTAATAGGCAGAGAGTATCTCGATGATAGGCTAGCACGCCGTATCGAACTTCTGGAAACCGGATTCGGCTGCCTGATGTGGTATACCTTCGCCCTCCACGAGCCGCCCAAGTATGAGGCGGCTGCTTTCAACCCTGATATCAATGACACTTACTGGCTCGGACTGGCAGAGGACAACGATCCCATGCATGTCGCCCGGGAGTGCTATTGGGCCAGGATGAACAAGTTCCCTCCATTGGAAGACTTCTGCCCGACGGTATGGTGCCACAGCCTGGCTGACCCCTCCTACGCACCGCCAGGATTCCATACCGCAAATAACGAGCAGCTTGGGCCACCCGCCAGGGCCTACAGCGAGAGGGAATGGCTGGACATAAAGAAGAAGTACGCTGAGGACCTGATAACCGTCTGGCAACGACATGCCCCAAATATGACCTGGGATAACGTCATCGGCTGCGACTATAACAGCCCATACGACTGCCTGCGGATGAAGAACCTGGCGCCCGACGGTAGTATTGGGGTTCTCGACCGTGTACCGCATCAGATTGAGGACAAGCGACCGACCCCTGAGCTGGCAAACCATAGAACCCCCATAAAGAATCTTTACGCCACTGGTGCTGCATGGCACCTGGGGTCTTGCTCGGGTGCAACTGAGTCATACAATTGCTATAAAATAATCGCCAAGGATATGAACCTGCCGGGCCCATGGCAGGAGCCGGGAAAAGAAGAGCCGGAGTCTCTTTTCCAGCAGTTCAACTGGGTCATGAATAAGCTAGAAGAGGGGAGTAAGGTAGCGGATAAATAATACCTAAATCCCATTAAATAATAAGAGGGTAGTGTACGAATCATGGGACACCAGCAAAGCTAGCCGTTATTAAGGAAGGGAGGCTATTATGGCTGACGAGACGTTTGATGCAGTAATAGTTGGCGGGGGGAATAAGGCCCTACTTCTTGCCATGTACCTGATCAAGTATGCTGACATGAGCGTCGGCATCTTTGAAAGGCGGCACGAGCTCGGCGGCTGCCTGGCCACCGAGGAGACCGCCGCCCCGGGGTTTCGCGGTAATACCCACGCCTCGATACAGTTGCCCTTTTACTACCTGCCCCTGTGGCGTGATTGGCCCGAATTCTGGGATTATGGTGCCCAGATCGATCAGCACCTCGTCAGCGACGGCGCCACCTTCAGAAATAATCAGACCTGCCTGGCTATCTACAGCGACAAACATGACATGAACCAGGAGCGCACGGCGAAGGAGCTCGCCCGCTTCTCGGAAAGGGATGCCGAGAAGTGGCTCAAAATGAGGAAAATGTGGCTCGGGCAGGCGATGCAGCATGTGCAGATGGATATGATCTTCAGGCCTGCGGAGGATCGCGCCGATCCCAAAGTGCTCGAGAGGCAGATAGCTGTATATCCAGAACTTGTGGAATGTGGCGCTGGTGTGGACCCGGATGCGCTCGTCCTCATGTCTCCCCATACCCGGAATGCGCAGGAAATGTGGGAAAGTAAGGAGATGCAGTACTGTAATGTGAGATTTGTTCTCTCATCGGCAATGGATGTTAATCAACCGGGCGCGGGCGAATGGACGTTCGGTTTTGCCTCGATGATGCCGAGTATAGGTTTCCAGCCAGGAGGAACGCACCAGGTAGCTCATGCGGCCCACAAGATCCTGGTCCGCGACGGGTGCAAGTTCTTTACCCACTCTGAGGTGGAGAAGGTCCTCATCGAAAATGGCGAGGCCAAGGGCATCCGCCTCACCGATGGCACTGAGATCAAGGCGAATAAGCTGGTAGTGAGCACGTTAAGCCCATACCAACTTATCTTCGATCTGATCGGCAGAGAAAATGTTGAAGAGAAGCTGGCACACCGCGTGGAGCTTCTGGAAAGATCTTTCGGTTGCCTGATGTGGTACACCTTCGCCCTGCATGAGGCGCCAAAGTATGAAGCGGCCGCGTTTAACCCTGACATAAATGACACATACTGGCTCGGGCTGGCAGAGGATAACGATCCCATGCATGTCGCTCGGGAGTGCTACTGGTCCAGGCTGAACAAGTTTCCTCCCATGGAGGACTACTGCCCTACGGTTTGGTGCCACAGCGTGGTTGACCCCTCCTACGCCCCTCCAGGGAAGCACACCGCCAATAACGAGCAACTGGGGCCGCCCGCCAGTGCCCATACGGAGAGGGAATGGCTGGAAATAAAGAAGAGGTATGCTGAAGACCTGATCAGCATCTGGCAGAAGCATGCCCCCAATATGACCTGGGATAACATCATCGGCATCGACTCTAACACCCCCTACGATAACCTCCGGATGAAGAACCTGTGGCCCGATGGGACCATGTCACTCATCGACCGGGTACCGCATCAATCTATGGAGAAAAGGCCTTGCCCGGAGCTAGCGAATCACCGAACCCCGATAAAGAATCTTTATGCCACTGGGGCCGCCTGGCACCTGGGGGCAAACTCTGGGGCCTCCGAGTCTTACAACTGCTATAAAATTATCGCTAAAGACATGGGGCTGGGCAAGCCGTGGGAGGAGCC
>JAUWZB010000055.1 GCA_030615555.1 Dehalococcoidales bacterium | reverse complement strand
CTTGCCGCTGCCGGTAACATGGAAGCGGCGGCTTGCTGCCTTATGAGTCTTTAATTTGGGCATCAGGGGACTCCTTGGCGGGTTTGAGTTGCTTGGCAGGGGCGAGGACCATGATCATACGTCTCCCATCCATTATCGGGGCCCTTTCCACAATGGCTTTCTCCTCTAATTCCCTGGCCACCCGCTCAAGAAGCTCCTTGCCGAGCTCAGGGTGGGTGATCTCGCGACCCCGGAATAGTATGGAGACTTTAACCTTGTTGCCTTCGTCAATGAGCTTCTTGACGATTCGGGTCTTAAATTCGATATCGTGTTCCCCGATCTTGGGCCTCATCCGAACCTCTCTTAGGAAAATAGACTTCTGCCTCTTCCGCGCTTCGCGCTCCTTCTTGGTCTGCTCGTATTTGAACTTCCCATAGTCGAGGAGGCGACACACTGGAGGGACAACTTGGGGGGCGACCTCCACTATGTCATAGCCCCGCTCCTTAGCCACCTCCCGAGCCTTGTAAAGCGGCATGGTGCCTAGCTGTTCGCCCGTTTCGCTGATCAATCGCACCTCTCTGCCGATGATCTGTTGGTTAACGCGATATTTCTTAATTATGCTTCCTTACCCCCCACAACGATCCTCTTATAGAATGGCAATATACTATGTCTTTCCATAAAAATCAAGACGTTTTCTGCGTGATGGCTGCCTTGGCTATCTCCTTGAAGGTTTCCAGGTTTTGTCTTCCCAGATCCTCACCGTTTCTCAGCCTGACCGAGACCACGGCGCTTGCCACCTCCTTATCCCCTACGATCAACATGTAAGGTATCTTCTGAAGTTGCGCCTGGCGAATTTTCAGGTTCATTCTCTCAGGGCGGGCATCTGCCTGGGCACGCATCCCCTCAGCCTTGAGTTCCACGGCCACTTGATGGGCGTAGTCCAGATGGCGATCGGATATGGGAATCACCACTGCCTGAACTGGCGCCAGCCAGATGGGGAAAGCGCCGGCATAGTGCTCAATGAGGCAGGCGAAGAAGCGTTCCATGCTTCCCAGAACGGTGCGATGAACGATGACCACAGGATGCGCCACGCCGTCAATGTCTATGTAAGTAACATCGAAGCGCTCGGGCAGGTTGAAGTCGACCTGGGTGGTGGGACCCTGCCACGCCCTTCCCAGGGCATCCCGAAGGCGGATATCGATTTTGGGGCCGTAGAACACCCCCTCCCCCGGGTCTACCCTATAGGGGAGCGCGAGGCGCTTCAGCGCCCTTTTAAGGGTCTCGGTGGCCTCCTCCCATATCTCAACGGTGCCGGCATACCTCTCAGGACGGGTGGAGAGAAGCACCTCATATTCTTGAAAGCCGAAGGTGCGCATCATAAAAATGGCAAACTCCATCACCCCAACTACCTCATCCTCAAGCTGGTCGGGGCGGCAGAAAATATGGGCGTCGTCCTGGGTGAAGCCCCGCACCCTGGTTAAACCGTGAAGCACACCGGAGCGTTCATAGCGATAGACCGTGCCCAACTCCGCCCACCTTATGGGAAGCTCACGATAGCTCCTGAGCTTCGTCTTATACATCAGGATATGGGCCGGGCAATTCATCGGCTTAATGAGGTATTCTTGCCCTTCAACATCCATTGGTGAGTAGAGGTGCTCCCGGTATAGCTCCCAGTGCCCGCTCATCTTCCAGAGGTCGAGCTTGGCGATATGGGGGCTGTAGACGATCTCATACCCCCGTTTCAGGTGCTCCGCGATCCAGAAATCCTCGATGATGCGGCGTACTGTAGCCCCCCTGGGGTGCCAGTGAACCAATCCCGGTCCCGCCTCCTCATGAAAGCTGAAGAGGTCGAGCTCCTGACCCAGCTTTCGGTGGTCGCGCTTTGCCGCCTCGGCAAGCTTTTCCAGATAACGCTCCAGCTTCTCTTGGGCCTCGAAGGCGACGCCGTAGATTCGCTGGAGCATCGGGCGCTTCTCATCGCCCCGCCAGTAGGCCCCGGCAATGTTCAGGAGCTTGAAGGCTTTTATCTCCCCTGTCGAGCTTACATGAGGCCCTCGGCAAAGGTCAACAAAGGAGCCCTGCCGATATATAGTCATCCTCTCCTCGGGGATTTCATCGATGAACTCCAGCTTATATGGCTGGTGAGCGAAGATGCGCCTCGCCTCATCCCTTTCCACTTCCTCACGGGTGAAGGGGAGGTCTTGGGCGATGAGCTCAGCCATTCTCGCCTCGATTACCGGAAGGTCCTCTGGGGTGAGGGGGCGGGGGAGGTCAAAGTCGTAGTAGAAGCCATTCTCGATCACCGGCCCGATGCCGAATTTAGCCTCGGGGAATAGCGCCTGGACTGCCTCTGCCATCACATGAGATGCTGAATGCCTGATTCGTTCCATCTTTTCGCTCATCTCACATCCCTTCCCCAAATAATAACCTCCCGGCCCTTTTGGGGACGAGAGGCGTGCTTAATCAGGGCAAAAAACATGGTGGGCGGTACTGGATTCGAACCAGTGACCTCTGCGATGTCAACGCAGCACTCTTACCAACTGAGCTAACCGCCCTTCCCATTATGTCCCAGCGAATTCTAGCAAACCTACTAGGCGAAGTCAAGCCTGCTATCTGATCTCATTCAGATAGATAGGTGACACCCCGATTATATCGGGGAGAGGGTTGTATAATGGCTGTCCCGACATGTCGGAGCCCACTTTCTGGACAAACTAGAGCACAGGATGCCTTTTACCATTAGGGCTATTCAGGTAGCTGGTGGCTCAGAATTTGAAGTAGCCTTTGAGGAGGGATGCCAAAGGCGAAATATCAAGCTCTTCATCCTGTCGCTACGCTCCCCTAAGCTTAATAGGTGTGTGGAGCGGGCTCATAGGACACATGCTGAGGAATTCTACGAGGTGACTGAGAGCTCCTTTGATATCGCTGAACTAAGAGGTGAGCGATTAGAATGGGAACAGGTATCTAATGCAATAAGACCACATCAAGCCTTCGGCTACCTGACCCTGCTTAAGTTTCTGGAGCAGTGGGAAGAAACCCAAAGAAAGGTGGTGATGTGTCACTAATCACCTGAACGAGTACATAACCTTTACAGCGTGATATATTTCTGCTAAAATGGATAATGGCTTTCCGGTGGTTTGAGCGGGGCGGCCCCACCCGTTCCCATCCCGAACACGGAAGTGAAACGCCCCAGCGCAGACGATACTGGTCGCGCACGCGGCTGCGGAAAATATGCCATTGCCGGAAGCCTTTTTGTCGCTTGACACGTTACTCTTAAGTGGCTAAAATATTTCCGTTATGCCGTGCCCTTAGCGGTAGGAAAGGAGGGGATCATGTGGCTGAGGTAAAGCTTGGAGAGAGTGAGAACTTCGAGGAACTTCTCAGGCGGTTCAATCGGAAGGTGCAGCAGGCTGGCATCCTTGCTGAATTTCGGCGAAGAGAGCATTATGAGAAACCCTGCACCACGCGCAAGAAGAAAGAGGCGGCGAAGCGTCGCAAAAGCGCCCGAAGTAGCTAACTGAGGCGATCCCGGTGGTGAAGCGGCGATGACGTTACAGGAAAGGCTGGCAGCAGACGTAAAACAGGCGCAAAAAGAGCGGGATACGACGCGGGTCTCGGTGCTCCGCCTAGTTAGAGCAGGGGTTAAGAACGCTGAGATCGCTAAAGGCGCCCCCGTGGATGATGCCGGTGTTATCGATGTCATCGCCCGGGAAGTGAAGCAGCACCGAGAGAGCATTGCCGAATTTGCTAAGGGAAATCGCCAGGACCTCGTGGCTAAGGAGGAGGCGGAACTGGCTATTCTCTTTGAATATCTGCCGAAACAGATGAGCCGTGAGGAGATTGTGGCGGCAGCCCGTCAGATGGTGGAGCAGGTTGGGGCCCGGGGGCCCGGTGATAAGGGCAGGGTGATGTCCCAGCTTATGCCCCAGCTCAAAGGCAGGGTGGATGGGCGCGAGCTCAGCGATGTGGTCTCTGAACTGCTCACCGGCGCATAGTACACTGTTAACGGTGTCTTGAAGAATGTGTTTTAAGCCCGCACCATAAAAACATTAGGTGTGGGTTCTTTTTTCTCTCTGGGGAATAAAAATCCCTTTTTATTTTCTGCGGCGTGGATTATAATAATGGCAATTGGAATGAAAAAATGAGGGTAGTTCTACTTCAGGATGTGTCCGGATTGGGGGAGGCGGGAGAGGTGAAGGAGGTGGCCGATGGCTACGGCAGGAATTTCCTCCTCCGCAGGGGGCTCGCCGAGTTTGCCTCTCCTTCTTTACTGAAGCGGGTTGAGGAGCAGCGTCACGCTGAGGAGCGACGCCAGCTCCTTGCCAATGCCGAGACGGTAAGCCTGGCCCAGACCCTGGAGGGGTTAGTGGTCACTATCAAGGCAAAGATCGGGGCTCAGGATCGCCTTTATGGGGCGGTCACCAGTGGGGACATCGCTGATGAGGTCCACCGGCTCACGGGACAGGATATCGATAAGAGGAAGATCGAGCTTGATGAGCCGATTCACCAGCTTGGCGAATATGAGGTTTCGGTGAGGCTATCGAAGGAGCTCGGGCCTAAGGTAAGGGTTATCGTTGCGGAGGAGAAGGCGAAAGCGGAAAGGAAGGCGAAAGCAAAAGCGGAAACGAAGGCGGAAGAAGAGGCGGATGAGAAGGCTGAAGACACGGCGGAGGAAAAGGATTAGCCATGCTCACCGAGAAGTTGCCACCCCACGATATTGAGGCTGAGGAGGCGGTAATCGGCTCTCTCCTCATAGATGGCGATGCCATTTTTAAGATTGCCCCCTTCCTCAGGCCTGAGGACTGCTACCGGGAGAAGAATCAGTGGGTGTATGCGGCCTGTTTTGACCTCTACGAGCGAAATGAGGCCATAGATCAGGTTACCGTGGCCCATGAGCTGGGGCGGCGGGAGAGGTTGGAGGCGGTGGGTGGGGCTGCCTACCTGAGCCATCTCGTCTCTAATGTTGCCACCTCGGTGCATATTGAGCACTACGCCCAGATCGTGCACCGCATGTCTGTAATGCGTCGCCTGATCAGTGTGGCAGGTCAGATTGAAGCCATCGGCTACGAGGCGGGGCCGGACGTTGATGCCGCCCTCGGTAGAGCGGAGGACATCCTGTTCCGCTTGCGCCACGGTCAGCGCCCCCGGGACTTCGTCCCGATTCGTGAACTCCTCGACCGATACTTCGAGGAGAGCGAGATTCATCCTTTCGAGGGGGAGGTCGTATATGCTGGCTTTCCCGCCCTGGATGATATCCTCGGCGGACTCCGGCGCTCCGACATGATCGTGATTGCTGCCAGGCCGAGTCTGGGTAAGACGAGCCTCGCCCTAGGCATCGCCAGGAACGCTGCGGTCCAGCAAAAGGCCCATGTTGCCATCTTCAGCGTGGAGATGGCGCGGGATCAACTGGTGCAGCGTCTCCTCGCCAGCGAGGCGGGCGTCGATACCAAACGATTGCGCCTTGGCCAGCAGACGGAGGCCGAGGAGCGAAAGATCATGGATGCCACGGGCGTCCTCTCCGAAGCGCCGATCTTTGTCGATGACTCGCCCATCTTGAGGGTGGTGGAGATGAAGTCGAAGGCGCGGCGGCTTCACTTCGAGCGGGGCATTGACCTCATCATCGTCGATTACATGCAACTCATGCGGGGCGACGGTAGGGAGAACCGGGTGCAGGAGATGACGGAGGTCTCCCGCTCCATGAAGGAGCTCGCCCGCGAGCTGGATGTGCCGGTGCTCGCCGTCTCTCAGCTCTCCAGGGCCATAGAGTGGCGGGCCTCTCACCGCCCCCAGCTTTCCGACCTCAGGGAGAGCGGCTCTATCGAGCAGGACGCCGATGTAGTGGTGTTCATCTCCCGGGAGGATATGTATATCAAGGAGGATGAATGGAATACCCAGCATCCTGATGAGCCTTACCCCAG
>JAUWZB010000015.1 GCA_030615555.1 Dehalococcoidales bacterium | reverse complement strand
GAGCTGCGCGATGAATCGGACAGGCAGGGGATACGCGTCGTTATCGAGCTGAGGAAGGATGCCCAACCGGAGCAGGTCTTAAACAACCTCTTTAAGCATACGGCGATGCAGTCAGCCTTCTTCGTCAACATGCTGGCCCTGATCGATGGGCAGCCCAGGGTGATCAGTCTGAAAACGGCGCTTCAGCAGTATATCAGCTTTCGCCAGGAGGTCATCGTCCGTCGCTCCCGGTTTGAGCTTCGCCATGCTAAGGAGCGGGCCCATATCCTTGAGGGGCTGAAGATCGCCCTCGACCACATGGACGAGGTTATTGAAGTGATTCGCCGCTCCCAAAGCGCTGAGGCGGCGCGGAAGAATCTGATGGCATCCTTTAATCTGACCCAGGCGCAAGCCCAAGCCATCCTGGACATGCAGCTCCGGCGCCTCGCTGCCCTGGAGCGCAAAAAGCTCACTGAAGAGTATACCGAGGTCTTGAAGACCATCGCTTACCTGGAGGACCTGTTGGCCAACCCGCGGAAGATCCTTTTTCTGGTCAAGGAGGATATAGGCGAGCTAAAGAAAAAATATGGTGACCCGCGGCGGACGGAGATCGTTGAAGAGGAGCCAGAGGAGTTCAGGGAGGAGGACCTGATCCACCATCAGAGGGTGGTGATCGCGCTAACTAACCGGGGATATATAAAGCGAATGCCCATCGAAAGCTACCGGGTGCAGCTGCGAGGAGGGAGAGGGGTGATGGGTATCGCGACCCGAGAGACAGAGAGCGTGCGCCTCCTCATGGTCGCCGATACCCTCGATACCCTCCTCTTCTTCACCAATCGGGGGAGGGTATACTCCCTTAAATGCTACCGAATACCACAGGAGACCTCCCGAACCGCCAAAGGGATACCACTGGTAAAATTGATCTCCATAGATGAGACAGAGCAGGTGACCGAGATTCTGGCGGTATCAAGCTTTGTTCCAGGGGACTCTATGCTTATGGCGACACGCCGCGGCGTGATAAAGCGGAGTGCTCTTAAAGAGTTCGCCGCAGTGCGCGCAAACGGTCTCATCGCCATGAGACTTGGGAAAGGGGACGAGCTGGTGGCGGCGAGGGCAGCTCGCCAGGGTGACGAGGTCATTCTAGTAACAGAAGGGGCTCAGGCGATCAGGTTTGCCCCCGGTGGACTCAGGACCGCCTCACGCACCAGCGGTGGGGTGCGTGCCATCCATCTTGCCCCCGACGATCGTGTGGTGGCGATGGACATTGTCTCCCCTGGTGATTACCTGATGGTAGTTACCTATAATGGCTTTGGCAAGCGCACCCCACTATCCGCTTATCGCATCCAGGCGCGCGGTGGCGCTGGGATAAAGAGCCTCAGTTTAAGAACAGGGAGAGTGGTCGCCGCGCGTGTTATCGCCACCTCTGATGAGGTGATGTTCCTCTCCGCTCAGGGGGTCATCATTCGCATGCGGGGGGATAACATCCCGATTCAGGGGAGAATTAGAAAAGGGGCTAGTCTTATGAAGCTTGATGAGGGGGATGAGGTAATCTCTATTGCGGCGCTACGCTAATGCCCCCTAATAAACTATTGACAAATGGTCATATTTAGCGTTATATTTGCCGAAGGGTATTGACATTCGTTTCAAATTGTGTTACAATCTCGCAATTTTGTAGAAGGTATTGAAAACTAGCTTTATATTATGGTATAAGGGCAAGAGTGAGGCAGCAGTTTGTTATTTTCCTGGCTTCAATGGGGCGAGGCTGGATGAGCCAGCACGGAAGGTTCTGGCGCCAGCCTTTTTATTTTACATTAACGCGAAAGGAGAAAGGAAATGAAAAAGAGGGTTAATCTAAGCTGGCGCATTGTAGTGGCACTACTTCTAATGCTCGCCCTGGCGCCCCTGGTGGTGCTGAGCGGGGCTACCCAAGCCAGTGCTCCGCCAGATACCGACATCGACCCCATTACGGGGTATGTCGGCCCTGCCGCACCCCTCACCGCGATCAACGGCACTTCCCTCGCGGACACGGGTCGCACAGTCGAAAGTGTGCAGGTGCAAATCTCATACGTGGAAGGCACCACCACCCTTTACTGGGATGACAGCACCTCCACCTGGGACGATGAGGAAGCCTGGAATGCCGCTGATACTCTTGTCACAGGTATCTGGGGTGATCAAAAGGACTGGGGGTTTGATGCTACCGGCCTCGCAGCCGACTTGAAGGAGGATGAGGTCTACACCGTCAAGGCTCGGGCAATCGATGATCTCGTCGCTGTAGACGCCACGCCGGCATCGCGCACCTTCCGCTACGATAAGACGAACCCCCAGGTTACTGAGATAACGAAGCCGGCAAGTGGCACCGTCACCAGCATCACCGAAGTTAGCGGCAAAGCCGCGGATACCGGTGGCGTGCTCGCCACGGTGTGGGTAAGAATATCGTCCAACGTGGACGGCACCGAGACCTACAACGCTACCACCGACCCTTGCTGGACCGGCACCTTCTGGAATCTCAGCCAGGTATGGGTCCGTGCCACGGGCACAACTTCCTGGTATATAAAGTCCACCACCACGCCGCCCCTTCCCAATTGGACACATAACGCGACATACAACGTGACTGCCTATGCCGTGGATCAGGCGGGCAATGAAGAAACTGCTGTTGTTAACAAGAGCTTCACTTTTGGAAAAGACTTAGGCACAGGGCTTCATGTCTACATGGATACTATCCCGACATATGTCAACGCCCTCGGGAATATCAGCGGCACCTCAAAGGCCGCGACGGCCAATATCACGATAGTAAAGGTGCAGATCAAGCGCGGCCCATATTACTGGAACGGCAGCGTCGAGGAATGGCAGCTCGACGATACTTTATGGAACAATGCCAGCACGAGAGTTGGCACCTGGGATGATAATAATATAGAGGACTGGGTAATTAACACCAGCACAGTGCCAAAACTGCCCGCGTGGGAAAATGGCAAAGCGTATACGGTCACGGCCAAAGCGTACGAGGGCCTAACGCCGAGCGCTACAGTAGAAGCGGACACAATCTATGATCAGACACCGCCACAGGTTACCGCGATCGATTCCTTCAGTGTCACCACTGTACTCGGTGAAACTGTCTTCAACGTACTGACATCGATCACCGGCGATGCCGCCGATACCTCACCGGGCGCGCTGGATTCGGTGTGGGTAAAAATCTCAGCTGGCACTAAGTATTGGAACGGTGCCGTCTGGAATGCCACTGAGACATGGCTCCGTGCCACAGGCACAACCGCATGGACGCTCACCACTACCACAACGGCATGGAAAAATGGCGAGTCCTACAACGTGAGTGCCCGTGCAGTGGATCAGGCAGGCAACGCGGAGAGCACAATTACCAAGGGATTCATCTTTGTAGTGGATCTCACCCTTCCGGCACCAACGCCGACACCAACTCCTACAGCTACACCTACCCCAACTGCTACCCCTCCCCCTACACCTACACCCACGCCAACGCCTGTAGCTGGGGCGCCAACTGTCACCATCGATGACATCCCGTCCGAGGTGAGCGCGGTCCCCGAGATCACCGGCGATGCCGAGGCGGCATCGGAACGCGCCATCGAAACGGTGGTGGTAAGGATCAGGCGCGCCATCGATACCACCTACAGGTACTGGACCGGCTCCACCTGGACAAGCACAGCAGATACATGGATCGATGCCGAAGCGACGGATGGCACTTTTGATGAGCAAACCGAAGATTGGGAAATCGCCGCGGCAGATCTGCCCGATGAAGACAACATGACTGATGGTGCGACCTACAGGATCGAGGCCAAGGCACAAGATGACGAAGCTGTTTGGAGCTCTGTAGATACAGAAACCTTCACCTACGCGGTCGGGGGGCCAGAAACCACCATCGATGACATCGAGTCCGAGGTGAACGAGGTCCCCGAGATCACCGGCGATGCCACCGCGGTATCGGGACGCGACATCGAAACGGTGGAGGTAAGGATCAGGCGCACCATCGATGGCACCTACAGGTACTGGACCGGCTCCACCTGGACAAGCACATCAGATACATGGATCGATGCCGAAGCGACGGATGGCGCTTTTGATGAGCGTATCGAAGATTGGGAAATCGCCGCGGCAGACCTGCCCGACGAAGACGACATGGACGATGGTGCGACCTACAGGATCGAGGCCAAGGCGCAAGATGACGAAGATGAGTGGGGCGATGAAGCAGAAACTACCTTCATCTACGACATCACGGATCCAAGTACCACCATCGATGAAATTGAGGAGACTGTCACCACCCTCACATCCATCACCGGCACTGCTGAAGACCCACCGCCGACCCTCGCCGGGGTGGAGGTACAGATCCAGCGCGATAGCGATGATAAGTACTGGGACGGCACAGCGTGGCAGACATCTTCGACATGGAACGACGCCACAGCCACCGATGGCACCTTCGATGAGGATGAGGAAGACTGGGAATATACCGATGTGCCAGAATGGCAAGATGGCGTAACCTACACCGTCAAGGCCAGGGCGGTGGACGAGGCAGGCAATGTGGACGCCACACCGGCAACGGAGAGCTTTACCTATCAAGGTGAGGGCTTCGCTTTAGAGTGGTGGCATAGCCTGTTGATCGCGCTGGGCGGTCTCATCGTTATCGCGGGCATTATCCTGATCCTGGTTCTCCCGAAGAAGGCACCAACGCCTGAGGTTCCTGAGGAGGGTTACGAAGAGGAAGAATTTTGATAGCTTTTCTGGCAAGCGGGGTGCCAGCTCTCTAGCCCGCATGCGGTGCAGCGACCGAAGTGGCAATCCTCGGTTTCCGGACTGTGCAAGTTCTGCTGGTATTCCCTTTTCAGGAAGGTAGCGCTTACCCCAACGTCGATGTGAGCCCAGGGAAGGATTTCGTCCAAAGGGCGTTGGCGATTAGCGTAGAATGCGGGGTCGAGCCGATATTCATCGAAGGCGCGGCCCCATTTTTCATAATTGAAGTGCTCGCTCCAGGCATCGAAGGTGGCACCCAGTTGCCAGGCGCGGTATATCACCTGAGAGAGGCGCCGGTCACCCCGCGCCAGCACCCCTTCAAGCAGGCTCATCTTGGGGTCCTGCCATGACAGACGTAACCCCGACTTTTTCAGGCCAAGCCTGAGAGCCTCAATCCTGGCATTTAGCTCCTCTTCAGTGTGCTGAGCCACCCATTGAAATGGGGTGTGCGCCTTGGGCACAAAAGCCGAGGCACTCACCTTTAGGTGAAGCGCTCTGCCTCTGGGTTTCCTCCTCGCGGGGCCACTCTGGCGCACCAGGTGAACGATGCTCTCTATATCATCGGGGGTCTCAGTGGGCAGGCCGAGCATGAAATAAAGCTTAACGCTGCTCCAACCCCGCTCCGCAGCGGTCTCTAAGGTGTGAAGCAGCTCATCCTCGGAAACGCTCTTGTTAATCACCCGGCGCAGCCGCTCGCTTCCCGCCTCAGGGGCAAAGGTCAAGCCAGTCTTCTTCCCAGAGGTAATGGCATCCATCAACCTTACCGAGAAGCTATCTATACGCAGGCTGGGTAGTGATATCTTGATGTTGTGCTCTCGATAGCGTGCTGATAGCGTGCTAACCAGGCTCTCAATTTCTGAATAGTCGCTGGTGCTCAGCGAGAGCAGGGAAAACTCATTATAGCCACAATTCCTGAGCAATTCGTCCACCGCCGCCAAAACCTCCTCCTTAGGTCGCTCCCGGAGCGGGCGATAGATGATCCCCGCCTGGCAGAAGCGACAGCCCCTGGTGCAACCACGCTGGATCTCGATGGCTGCCCGGTCATGGATCGCCGCCACATAAGGGACCACCGGCTTGGTCACCGCAGGGGGCAGCTTTATGAGGATGCGCCGCTTAATGCTTGAGCTTAGCCCCGGGGATGTGGGCGTTATCTTAAAAATGGTGCCATCATCATGATACTCGACCTGGTATAGACTGGACACATAGATGCCAGGAATATGAGCCAGTTCACGAAGTAGCTCCTGCTTCCCGTGGGAACCCTCAAGCTTCCACCTGCGAAAGGTTTCCAATAGCTCTAAGAGAACCTCTTCTCCTTCGCCAAGGACGAAAAGGTCGATGAATTCCGCCATCGGCTCGGCATTAAGCGCGCAACTACCGCCAGCGATAATCAAGGGGTGGGATTCATCACGCTGCGCGGCGAGCACCGGTATCCCCACCAGGTCAAGCATATTGAGCACATTGGTGTAGGTAAGCTCATAGCCCAGGGAGAAGCCAATAATGTCGAAGTCCTTTAAAGGACGCCGTGATTCCAGGCTAAAGAGGGGGATGGCAGCCTTCCTCATCTCCGCCTCCATATCGACCCAAGGGGCATAGACCCGCTCGACAAGCGTCTTGGGCTCTCTATTGACCAGTTCATAGAGGATGGCCAGCCCCAGGTTGGACATGCCGATTTCATAGAGGTCGGGGTAGGCGAGAGCCATCTTGACATCGATGGCGTCCCAGTCCTTCGTGATGCTGTTCCACTCACCCCCGGTATAGCGGGCGGGCCTGGTTACCCTGGGCAGAATGTGATCCAGATCGGTCATGATGCTCCTTTGCCCCATTATAACAAAGCCTTGCCCATTTGACATCTTAGAGATGAGGTATTAAGATTCGTCCTCAGGTAGAATGTGATCCCTATGTCAACCACAGCCGAGGAGCACTGAGTTAAGATTGCAACTTGACCTCGGCCTAATCTTATGCTATGCTTCCCGAACGCCTAGGGTTTTAAGTCGTAGCGGGCTTATTGACAGGAATAGCGTAGGTAACCCAAATACTCATCGAATAGGGAAACCCAATCACGGAGAAAAGGAGGTAAGGCTATGATGAAAGGATTTGCGCGGTGGATAGTTATTGTCCTAATGGTCGCTGGGGTAGCCATAATCGCCGTCGCGGTGACTCTAGGGGTTACTCTCGGAACAAGCGAGCCAACCCCAACGCCAACCCCAGAGGCGGAGGCTGAAGAGCTGGTGCCTAGCGATGCAAATTTTGTAGCCAGCATACAGATAAACACAATCCTAACAGACGAAGACCTTATCGCCGCTTATAATGAGGCCTCAAAGGAGCCTGATATACCTGAAACAGTTGACGAGGCGTTGGAGGAGGTTGAAGATGAGTTCGGTATCGATCTCAGGGATTTCTCAGAGGGAGTGGTATTCGGCGATACTGAATCTGATGATTACTTCGGGGCCATCATAGAAGGGACTTTCGACCCGGAGGCGTTGATCGAGAGCATAGAGGAAGCTACCGGTGAAGAAATGGCCATCTCCACCTACAAAGGCTATCAAATATACACCATGCCAGTTGAAGATGAAGCAGTGGCAATCTGTTTCCTGAGCGATGATACAGCTGCCGTAGGCCAGGCGGATGCGGTTAAAGATATCATCGATGTCAAGGAGGGCGATAAGAGTTGCCTCAGCGGTCGAGGATACGATACCTACACTGCCCTCGGCGATGTCTGGATCAAAGGGGCAGTGGAGCTGCCTGAGGAGACGATGAGCGAGATCCTTGACGAGATCCTTGAAGAAGGTGAGATTCCCGGTCTCGAGGCCTTTGAAGATATAGAAGTGGCGGGATTCGGGCTTGACAAGGAGGGAGAAAACATCTCCCTCCAGATAAAGCTATATTTCTCCAACGCTGAATCCGCAGAAGACGCTGAAGATCTCATCAGTAGCATAATAACCCTCCTCCCGCTCATCAGTCCTGACATTCCGCCTGAGGTTGCGGATTTACTCGAGGAGCTTTCGATTAGCCGAAGCGACTCCTGGCTCACGATAACGCTGGAGATAACCGTGGACGAGATCGAGGAATTGATAGAGGCGCTGGAGGAGGCAGAGCTTTAGGGGGCATTGATTGACAGCTTCAAGATTAAAAGATAAAACGCCCATTAAAGAGGGAGGCAGGACTTATGCCATCGTGCAAACAGGAGGAAAGCAGTACAAGGTTTCACCTGGGGAGACCATCGATGTGGCGCATCTTCCCGCAGCGGAAGGGAGCGCCATAGAGCTGGATCAGGTATTGCTTGTCGCCGATGGGGAGAGGGTGAGGGTAGGCACGCCTACTGTTGAGGGGGCGAAGGTTATCGCTGAGGTCATCGGCAAGGGCAAGGGGGAGAAGGTCATCGTCTTCAAATACAAGCCAAAGGTGCGCCACCGCAGGATGAAGGGGCACCGCCAAATCTATACCAAGCTTGCCATAAAAGAGATAGTATGCTAGTATGGGGCGAGGGGAAAAGTCTCTGATCATTATCTTATGGGGATGGAAGTGAGCGAGGTGAAAATGAGGGCTTATACGTTTTGGGACGTCGCATTATATGTATTTAGTATCATTGCAATATCCACTTTCATGTGTCATTTTTGGTGGCCTAATACCGTGGCTGGATATATACTCTGGGCCATAGCAGGGGCTTTTGCTATATTCTCAATCTATAGCGGGATAATCAGAAAGGCCGGGATTCAGGAGGAAGGCGTAAAGAAAGGGATGGCAAGTGCGGCGGCAGTTATCGGATGCCTGGTACTGCTAGGGTTAACCGTGAGCGCAGTATGGCTCATAGTACCACTATCCCTATCGCCATACTATTAGTAATTGAAAAACCGTCTTTAAATCCTGGCGACATTTATAAAGTGGAGAAAGGGCGAAAAAGTGGCGCATAAAAAGGGGGGCGGCAGCACAAGGCTGGGACGAGACAGCCAGTCGAAGAGGCTCGGGGTCAAGCGATACAGTGGCCAGCAGGTGCGCGCGGGCACTATTATCGTTCGCCAGAGGGGGACGCGCATTCGCCCGGGGAATAACGTGGGCCTGGGACGAGATCACACCATATTTGCGCTAATCGATGGCTTCGTCAAGTTCGAGCCAGCGTCCAAGGATAGAAAGAAGGTAAGCATTTACAGTCCATGAAGAAGGATATCCATCCTAAATACATGGAAGCACAGGTTATCTGCTCTTGCGGCAACACCTTCACTATCGGCTCGACAAAGCCTGTGCTCAAGGTGGAGCTTTGCAGCAAGTGTCATCCCTTCTTCACTGGGGAGCGGCGCATCGTGGACACCGCAAGGCGAGTGGAGCGCTTCAAGGCACGATACAAGATGCAGTAGCGTGACCCCTTTTACTCCTCGATTTCCGTCAGCTTGCGAAAGAAGCAACTCCTGTTCCCGGTGTGGCATACTGGGCCGGTAGCCTCCACCTGAAGGAGCAGGGCATCATCATCACAGTCCTTAAAGATCGCGCGCACATTGAGGTAGCTTCCCGAGGTCTCCCCCTTGTGCCATAGCTCCTGGCGACTTCGACTGTAGAACCAGACCTGACCGGTCTCCAGCGTCTTCTTCAGTGACTCCTCGTTCATGTATCCCAGCATCAGCACCTCACCATTTTCCGCGTCCTGAATAATCGCTGCGATTAGCCCCTTTTCATCGAACTTCAGCATGACCCCTCCTAAAATTTACCACATACGCAAAGAAATTACCGAATTTCTGAAAAGGCTCAAATCCTGCGTTGCAAGCCCAGGTAATGGTGGTTCTCCTCAGGGGGTAATCGGGGTCGGGAAGCAGCTCTGAAATCGATAGCACTCCGCCAGGGCGAAGCACACGATACAACTCCTGTAAAGCACGATCTTTATCGGGCACCTCACCCATAACAGTGACGGCATAGGCCAGGTCAAAGCTACCATCCTTAAACGGAAGACGCTCCCCATTCCCCACCATTAGCGCGACGTTTTCCAGGGCCTCTATGGAGACCTTTTTCTTAACTCTGGTGATCATCGCTGGCTCGATATCTAAGCAGTAGAGCTTTCCCGAGTCGCCCACTCGCCTCGATGCCTCCACAGTAAAAAAGCCGGAGCCAGGGCCCAATTCCAGCACCCTCATCCCTGCCGCGATGCCTACTTTGTCCAGCGATTTCGCTGGGCTGAAAAAGCACCTGCGCACCGGATTATCTAGGACCGTCGCCAACAACGTAACCGAGCGACGCGATACGGGGGCAAGACGGAACTTGCGAGCCATACGGAGCACCACAAACCATAAGAAGAGAGCGCCTATTAAGCTGAGAATGGCGATTAGTGCGGGATGCATCTTAGTGCCTGCCTCAAATCCAGGTCTCCCGTATAAAGGGCACGGCCCACGATCGCCCCCTCGACGCCAAGCTGGGCCAGCTTTTTTATGTGCTCAAGCGATGATATGCCCCCTGAGGCGATGATGGGGAGGCTGGTTTTGGCCACTAATTCCGCTACGGCGCCGAAATTTGGTTCCGTGAGCGTGCCGTCGCGGGCGATGTCGGTATATATGAAGCGCCCCACCCCGAGAGAGGCCATCCGCTCCACCAGTTCGATTGCAGTGACCGCAGTCCTCTCCTGCCAGCCATGGATCGCCACATAGCCATCCCGGGCATCGATGCTCACAATTATGCGGTTCCCGAACCTGCGGCAGGCGTCTTGAATCAAGGCGTGGTCCTCAATCGCCACCGTGCCCAGGATGGCGCGCGCCACCCCGAGCTCAAGCGCTCGCGCTATCGCCTCGATTCGGCGAAGGCCACCACCTAGCTGAAGGGGAATGTGAACCGCGCGCGCGATCTCTGCGATAAGGGAGGCATGGCAAAGCTCACCCTTCGCTGCGCCATCGAGGTCGACAATGTGAAGCCGCCTCGCCCCCAGCGATTGCCAGCGCCGGGCGATCTCTGTAGGCTCTTCCGAGAAGACCGTCTCCTGGCTATAGTCGCCCTGATAGAGGCGAACACACTTTCCACCCTTAAGGTCAATAGCAGGAATAATCTCCATTTTTTCGCCCTTTTCGTAGCGTCCGCACCAGTCGCTGTGATTAATCAAGCAACCATAGGTTCAGTCAAACTATCCGCTTTTCCGCCCTTTCTCAAGCACTTTCTATGAAGATAAACCTGCCCCGAGTTGAGGATGTAAAAATAAAATATCTTTATAGTACGAAAAACCTTCCCTGACCTGCGATAAGGGATTTTGAGCTGCAGGCAGGGGGACTATACACGTTGCGGGATTCTTTTTTCGCCACCACGTGGCTAGGCCGTGGGTAATTGCAAACCCCTGATGGCTACAATATTCCTTAAAATCTCAGAGGTGCCACCCTGGATGGTATAGCCCGGGGAGAACAAATAGGACTCGGCGGCACTTTCCCGGAACGCAGGGGGAACCCACTTCGAGCCCTGCCTCAACTGCCCATAAAGCCCCGGGAGCTGCGTGGCCACGTGGGCCAGGTGCTGCTCGAATGCTGTGCAGAAGGCCTTCGCTATCGCTGCTTCGGTGGTAGGGAGACGCCCCTGGTCGAGCACCCAGGCTACCCAATAGGTGAGGAGGCGCCCCACCTCATACTGGACGGTGAGGTCCGCCAGCCTGTGACGCACTGTAGGTTGCTCTGCAAGGGGTTTGCCTTGGTGCTTCGTTTGCTTGACGTACGCGATGAGGTCACGGTAGAGGGGATAATTCGTCATCAACCGCTCTACGCCGCTTCGTTCATAATCAAGCTGCTCTGCGATCTGATACCAGCCGCGGTTCTTCTCACCT
>JAUWZB010000016.1 GCA_030615555.1 Dehalococcoidales bacterium | reverse complement strand
AATTGCCGGGAGCCAGCCTGCCGTTCGGTCAGGTCTTGATGGTGGGCGGAGCGGACCTCAGCGAGAAAGAGCACGAAGCGCTGGAACAGAACCAGTACATCGCCGACCAGATAGAAGGGTACATGATCAGGAGCATACCTCAGCACATGTGGAGCAGGGTGAGCCAAGACGCGGCGGGGAAGGGTTTTTGCTTTGAGACGTTGGGAAGAGCACTGATGGTCATCTTCAAATCGGCGGTGCCCAAGATACAAACGATGGAGATCATCTTTGTCACCTCGAGCAAAGAAGACCTGCAAGGGCTGGATGACATTGCCACGCAGGTTCGGAAGATCGGCAAGGACATCGTCAAGGAAACGTGGAAAGCCAAGGGCTATGACATTGAGTGCACCCTGGGCTGGGATTGCAACTCTTGCCCGGATAAGCCGGTGTGCGACGACATCAGGGAAGTGATCACCGTGCGCAAGAAAAAAGCTAGCAAGGCTAAAACCGCTGCTAAGTGAGGGTAGCTATGTCTGAATCCGCTAACACAAGCAACAGGCTGGTCGCTGTGTGTGGCAAGGGGGGCACGGGGAAAACCGTGCTCACGGCGATGATGACCAAAGTCCTTCTGGAGAGTGATAAGGCTGGCAATCTGCTGCTGATTGACGCCGATCCGGCTATGGGCCTGCTCAACGCCCTTGGCGTAACCGTCAGACGAACCATGGGCCAAATTCGCGAGGAGATAATCAAGACCGCCAAAAGGGGCAAACAGGAGGAAAAGCGCCAGCTAGTCGATATGCTTGACTATATGGTTCTGGAGGCCCTTAATGAGATGGACGGCTTCGCCCTGCTGGCCATGGGGCGTACCGAAACGCTAGGCTGCTTTTGCCCGGTCAATGCCCTGCTGCGAGGAGCGATAGAAACCCTCTCCCAGAGCTTTGACACCATCCTCATTGATGGCGAAGCCGGCCTGGAACAAATAAATAGGCAGGTCATGGGCCATGTCGATACCCTGATTATTGTTACCGACGCCACATCTAGAGGTATACAAACCGCAGCCCAGATAAAGAGGATGGTACAAAGCGAGAGGGTGATACAATGTGAAAAGATGGGTTTAGTCTTTAATCGGGTGCAAGGCAACGAGGAACTACTTAAGCAATCCGCCCAGGAGCTGGGTCTGGAGGTTTTTGGCTACATCCCCCACGACGAGAACATCGCCTACTACGATCTGGTTGGTAAACCTATAATTGAACTCCCCGCCTCACCTAGCCTGGCCGCAGTTCGCAATATCGTGGAAAAGTGCATTTTTACGGAACGCTTTAGCGAGCGTCTGCGCAATTAGCTCCGCAGACTTGTGCCCTCAAGAGAGGGACCACAGCAGCCTGCTTTTTTGACACTGGGTCAAAGTGTCACTTAATGTGAAGCAGGCCTAGCTTTTAGCCCGAAAATAGGGTGATTTACTCAACATCAAACGGCGGGCCAGGGGACGAAACAGCCGTGCCAAATACCTCTTATAACCCAGTAACGAGGGCAGCTCCTGGATGAAATCTTCAAAGGAAAGTCGCTGGTAGTTGAGCAGCCTTTGGCTTTCGGTGGTATCCATCCAATCGAGGTAAAAAGCTGTTGAAGCAAAGGCTTGGTCAGGAAGCATGCCGATTCCCATGACAGCCAGTGTCCGCTCGACAAAAGCTCGATAGTAGACCTGGCCAACCGGGCCACCTCCGAGCAGCAGGGTTTTGCCCCATACCTCCTCGCAGCTTACGGCGTTGGCAATCGCCAGTCCCAGATCTCGCGGATGGGCGAATTCAATGCGCGAGTCCAGGGGGATCTCGAACATCATCGGATCAATTTTACCTGGTGCTATTGGGAGTACAGCGCCAATCCGGAGGATGGTCCAATCTAACCCGGATTCTTTGACCAATTTTTCGCACTCCACCTTGTGATGCGTGTAGTGGTCCGTTGGTTGGACTGGATCGGAAACGGTGCGAGGCAATGGTAGATGTTGGGTTGGGCCAAAGACGCCGATCGTTGAGGCGAAGATGATTTTGGGTGGTCGGGAAAGGGCTTTCATGGCATTGAGTAAATTGTGGGTGCCGCCCACATTGATCTCCCGGGCCCATTCAGGACGCTCCTCGCTCGCGGGGGTCAGAATAAATGCCAGGTGAATAACGACCTCCTGGTCCTGCACCGCGGCGACCACGTCATCGGGGCGACGTAAATCTCCCCACACTACCTCTATTTGATCTTTGAATCTCTTGGCAGTTTTTTTGTTCGCCCTTGTTTTAAGGTCAAAACACCTCACCTGGTGGCCCTGCTCGATCAAGCTTTCGAGAGAAATTGTCCCGATGTTTCCAAATGCGCCGCTTAGTAGCACTTTCATCCGTTGCTCCTGCAGTGAAGGGGGGAGGCTGGCCGTCGGCGCCTTAATCTCGCCAGAGAGGCTCCGTGGCTTCGACTACCCAAACAACGGGGTCAACCAGGAGCTCCCTGACCAAAGTTCTTAACGCCTCATGCTCCGATATGAAATCCGCTAGTGGCGGACTAATCTCATAATAGAGTGCTACTAACCGAGAGCCGAGGCTATTCTGAAGCAGCACTTCATCCCCGAAGGCTTTAAGAGTATCCAGCTCCGCAGCGCTCGATGTGCCATAGGCCACGGTCGCCATGAAGACCCCTCTTCCGGTTCTGGTTCTTCACCATACCCGTAGGCGATCAGCTCGTGCTCGAAGAGCCAACCGGTCGGATGTTCCCCAAGCCACCCTGTTAGCTGTCCCGATTCGCCAACAGCAGTGGTGCTGAAGTAGCGAGACGGGATGAGCCAGATCTTAGCACCTGGGTAGTTCGCGTCAGCTGGAATTGGCAGATCGTGACCAATATCCACACTACCCGACAAGCTGATGTCACTGCTTGCGACCCCTGGCCGAGCAGGATACTATTAGTCTACGGCCAGGGGTCGCAAGCGTAGATGAGAGACCATTCGCCGGCGGCGAGCCCAGTTCCGGTGAAGCTATGATTGAAGGAGGTTAATCAGAGAGGCGAGCACGAGGCTGAGATCGACGAGTATGCCAGCCGTCCCGCTCAAAACAGGATTCACCGCAGCCAACAGGTTGCCCACAGCGTCGATCAGGCCAGTCATGTTACACAACATGTGCTGGACTGAGGTCGAGAGGCTCTGGGTTAACACTAAAACGTTGACAAGCGCAGCACACAGCGCCGCTAGAGCCACCGCAAATCACCCCGTTTCATAAAGTCATCGATCAAGAGCCCCGACCACTCGGGACTTAGAAAGGGCAATTTGCCGGCAGGCACCAGCAAATAGCCATTATCATACAAGAAGGCCCGAAAAGAAGGTACTACGATACTGTCGTACCGTAGCGCTAGCCACCTTTATACCACACTTACGCACATTTGTCAAGCTCCTAGCCCTGTGGAGAGCCATTTATGTCTCCCAACGAACCACTAATCTCCTAATTTCTTTGATTTTTGCTTATGTTGTCGTTTTTTATCCAAAAAATGTCAACAGGGGATACCTTTTCAAGTAAATTTTTGGCACACGTTTCTTGTTGTTTAATTTAGGCCTACGCTTAATCTCCCCAGATACCCTGTGTGAACTTAGCAAGGCTGACCACGGGGTCAACCAGGAGCTCCCTGACCAAAGTTCTTAACACCTCATGCTCCGATATGAAATCCGCCAGCGGTGGACTAATCTCATAATAGAGAGCTACTAACCGAGAGCCGAGGCTATTCTGTAGCAGCACTTCATCCCTGAAGGCTCTAAGAGTATCCAGCTCCGCAGCGCTCGATGTGCCATAGGCCGCCGTGGCAATAAAGCACAATCCTCCCAATCCTCCAGGCGTCGGCGTGGGCGTGGCCGTTGGCGTGGCCGTTGGCGTGGGTGTAGATCCCGGGGCGAATGGGTTACAGGCGAATGCGGACACCAGCAAGATGCCCAAGAGCAATATTACGGCAATTCTTGTGATTTTCAACTAATCCCCTGCCCCTTTGTGAAACTCGCAACCGAGTCTCTTGTATAAGTAGAGTACCTTATGATTCGCTGTTTGTCAACTTGCGTAGCCCGGGGTAGGGCTGGGCATAGGATGGTCGTGGTGAAGGGTGAAGAGGGTCGCCTGATACCCCTTGTGGGTCACTTATTATTACTGAGGGAGTACCCTATGCGGTTATATCACAAAAACCTCAAAGACTACTCCTCTTTGCTCTCCTAGATTTGGATGCCTTAGGCTTGATATTCTGGGCCCTCGCCTGTTTCTTGCCGAGCAACCCCTTCATACGGAACCAAGATGGGGTTCGATAGCCTTTCATAACATGCCCTCTCCAAATCCGCTTGGCTGGGCTGACGGACAAGCTAAACTCAACTTGTCAAAAACACTCCTACAGGTTACTTATTGCCTAACCTCGTAAGAACCAAAAATAAAATCTAAGTCCTCCTCCAACGCCGAGACATTGGCTGGAGGAAAGAGCTCTTCCTCTATGTCAAGGATCATTTTTGTTTCACCTACGGCTGACCCTACGATATGTATCGTAATGCACTCCTTTTCTGCTTTACCCCCTTGCCCTCGCATTTTGAATACTAGAGTCCCCCGGCAAATATGCGATGAACCGCCTGGAAGTGAGTATGTCTGTAACTTTGCTTCCCCCAATGTTGCGCCCTGCTTTAGGACAAAGTCTCGCACCTCGTCATAAAGCAACTCGGGGTTAATGTCCTTGTATGTCTTTTTCAGTTGCACCTTTGCTCCCTCTCCAAATCCGCTTGGCTGGGCTCTTTGCGGTGCCAAGAGTTAAGCAAAACTAGCACCCAAAGCTGGGAAATAGTCCACACAATATAGCTTTTGGTGCCCCCAAGCGAATTCGAATCGCTGTTTCCAGCTTGAAAGGCTGACGTCCTAGACCACTAGACGATGGGGGCTTTTTCAACCTCTATATTTTAGCATAGCGGGGATAGATTGCCTATGGGTAAACCGCAGTCCCCTCCAACGCCATCCCTTCGGGAAAGCCAAGCATGAGGTTCATGCTCTGCACCGCCTGACCTGCGCCCCCTTTTACCAGGTTATCGATGCAGCTAATGACAATGAGCCGCCCCGTCCTCGGATCAATGGTGGGGTAGATAAGGCAGACGTTTGTGCCCAGGGTTTGCTTGGTCTGGGGCGGTGCGTCAACGACCCTGATAAAGGGCTCGCCCCGGTAAAACCCCCTGTAGAGCTCCCTCACCCCCTTTTCGAACTCCCCCATCCCCTCCCGTCCCTCTTTAATCCTGGCATAGCAGGTGGTGAGGATGCCCCGGCTCATCGGCACGAGATGGGGCACGAAGGTTACCGCGAGGGGGAGCGCCGGGTTTAATCTGCTAAGCTCCTGGGTGATCTCAGGCAGATGGCGGTGCCCCTCAAGGGCATAGGCAGAGACATTCTCGTTTGCCTCCGGGAAATGGGTCCCCAGGGTCAGTGTTCTCCCCGCTCCAGAGACCCCGGACTTGGCATCGATGATGATGTCCGGGTCGATCAGCCCCTCTTTAACCACCGGGGCCAGGGCGAGGAGGGCGCCGGTGGGGTAGCAGCCGGGATTGGCCACCAGGCGGCTTGCGGCGATCTGGTGACGATTTAGCTCCACCAAGCCATAAACCGCCTCGCCGAGAAGCTGTGGTGCGGGATGGGCAAAGTCATACCACTTTTCGTAGTCTTTGGTATCCCCAAGCCTGAAGTCGGCGCTGATATCGACCACCTTAATGCCCCGCTCCAGCGCCGCTGCGACGGCTTCAGCGCTCGTCTTGTGAGGGAGGGCTGAGAAGACCAGCGTCACCTCCCCCAGCTCAGGCTCGATTACCAGATCGATGTCTGCAAGGTGGGGCAAGACCTCGCCCAGCCTTTGCCCTACGGCGCTTCTCCCCGTAATTGAGGCAAGCTCAACCTGGGGATGGCGATAAAGGAGCCTGGCAAGCTCCATGCCAACATAGCCTGTGACATTGATAATGCCTACTTTCACCATCGCATTTCACCTTTCCAGCACTATCGCCATCCCTTGCCCACCACCAACACACAGTGTTGCCAATCCACGGTGTAGGTTTCGCCTCTTCATTTCATGCATAAGTGTTACCACAATCCTGGTTCCGGTGCAACCGATAGGGTGTCCCAGGGAGATGCCGCTTCCGTGAATATTAGTGTTATCCCAGCTTAAGTTGAGTTCTCTCATACAGGCGATCGCCTGAGCAGCAAAGGCTTCATTAAGTTCGATGTTATCGAAATCATCAACGGTAAGCCCCGTTTTCTTCAGCACTTTCCTTACCGCCGGGATGGGGCCCAGCCCCATATACGCAGGGTCTACCGCACCTGAAGCATATGCCTTAATGGTTGCAAATGGCTCAATACCCAGCTCATCGGCCTTTTCTCCCGACATAAGCACCACGGCGGCCGCGGCATCATTCACCCCCGATGAATTGCCCGCGGTGACCGTTCCATCATCCTTGAACGCCGTGGGAAGCTTGGCCATTTTCTCCAGGCTGGTATCCATTGGGCGCTCATCGGTTTCAAACATGATAGGGTCCCCTTTTCTTTGCGGAACCGGAACAGGGACGATCTCTTGCTTAAAGATGCCATCTTTTATCGCCGCCAGAGCCCGCTGATGGCTCATCAGGCCAACCTCATCCTGCTCCTGCCGGGTGATGCCGTATTTCTCGGCGATGTTCTCTGCGGTATACCCCATATGATACTCATAGAACGTTTCCAACAGCCCATCCCAGAGCAGCAGGTCAAGCATCTCTGCCTTCGCGCCAAGATCCATCCGGTATCCCCAGCGAGCTTTGGGCAGGGCATAGGGCACACCGCTCATGCTCTCCATTCCCCCGGCAACCACAACGTCCGATTCGCCCAGCATTATTGACTCTACCCCCAGGGTTATCGTTTTCATCCCCGAGGCGCAGAGCTTGTTTACCGTAAAAGCATTGGTCTCTTTGGGGAGACCGGCATATATCGTTGTCAGACGGCCGGGGTTCTGTCTTTGCCCAGCCAGGATTACCTGTCCCATCATCACCCCATCAACCTGGACCGGCTGGAGGGAATCGTCCCAATCGTAGTGCTTCTTTTCGAGCTCTATAAACCTTTCCTCGCGAAGAGCATCAGGTGCATAACTCAATTTCTCATCGCTGACCTTCGGCCTCAGTCCGGCGCGGCGCATTGCCTCCCTGATCACAATGCTGCCTAGCTGGACAACAGGCACATCCCTGAGCGAGCCGCCGAAGGCCCCGATAGCTGTCCTAACTCCGCTGACAATGACTACCTCTTTCATAAATTAAACTTCCTTTCTCTTTCGCCGGGCTATCTCGCTTAGCCTCGCATCGTTGATCCCGAAGTGATGCGCTATTTCGTGGTGCACCGTCTCCGCAATCCCGCGCACTATTCCCCTATCGGAGCGATACATCATTTCGATGGGCTTCTGGAAAATGGTTATCTTATCCGGCACCGCCATCGCATGCCTTTCGCCCTCTCTGGTCAGGGGTATACCTTCATAAAGGCCCAAAAGCTCCCCCCGACGCCTGAGTCCCACGCTAGCCAACTGAGCACGGGTCGGCCAATCCTGGACTACCACGGCGATGTTCTCCAGTCTCTCCCTGAACTCCTGCGGCAAGCCTTCAATCGCCTCAGTTACCAATCGTTCAAATCGCTCCCTTTCCATGGACACACCCTTCCCGAAGCACGCACTCATGGCATAGGGGACGCTGCGCCCGACATACCCCTCTGCCATGCGCCAGCATGTTGAGATGAAATTGATAGATCGCCTCAGCGGGCACGAGCTCCTCCAGTAGCTGGTGTGCCCGCGCGGGCGATACCCCGGAGTCGATGAGACCCAGGCGTCGGGAGACCCGATAGACATGGGTGTCCACCGGGAGCACCGGCCTTCCCAGAGAGAATAAGAGCACACAGCTCGCCGTTTTCGGTCCCACCCCGGGCAGCGCCTGAAGCCATGCCCTGGCCTCAGGGATCGGGAGCTCGCCAAGGAATCCCAGGTCCAGGGAGCCATGATCATTCAGAATCCCCTCCAGGATCGCCTTGATCCGAGGTGCTTTAATCCGGCTCAGCCCCCCGCATGCGATAGCCTCAGCGACCTCACCGATGCTAGCCTCGCCCACCCTATCCCAGGTACCGAAGGTTGAAGCGAGCCTTTCAAAGGCCCGCCGTGAGTTCGTATCCGAGGTATTCTGGGAAAGGATTGCCCCGATCAGCTCAGAGAGCGGGTCGCGTCGCCGTCGCCACTGGGGGAGGCCATACTCCTGCCCCAGAAGGTGGATAATCTCATCGATGCTCATAGCGTCCTCAGGTGGCAGGTGTCATTGAGCAAGGTAACGGTCGCCTTTCCCTCTGTTATTTCAAAAAGGTTGATCGCCGTAGCATCCTGCGCTATCTGCCAGAAATGGGAATTGTCCAGGCCCAGAAGATGGCAAAGGAGCACCTTGCAGACCACCCGGTGAGTCACCAGGGCAACCGTCGCACTTCCGTGCCTCGCCGCCAGGTCATCGATGGTAGCAACCACCCTCTTCCGGACATCCTCCAGGCTCTCCCCCTCGGGAATGTCAAGCCTCTGAGGGCTATCATACCAGAGGTCGAAGAGCTCGGGGTATTTTCCCTTTACCTCCCCGATGGAAAGCCCCTGCCAGATTCCGAAGTTCATGTCACTAATCCCCTCAAGCGGCACTACCGGGAGGCTGAGGCGGTTGGCGATAATCTGGGCGGTGGCCATCGCTCGTCTCAGGGGGCTGGAGTAAATAGCTGCCACCTCCCATCGGGCGATCCGCAGCGCCGCCACCTCCGCCTGCCTTAGCCCCGTCTCATCCAAATCGATGTCTACCCACCCCCTAAACCTCTCCTCCCTGTTCCACTCAGTCTGCCCATGCCTGACCAAGATAATGCGAGCCAAATGAGCCTCCTGCTCCATTCAGATCAGCCCCTCTTCCCTGAGGGCGTTGATAATATACTGAATCTCAGGGCCGGTTAGGCCATAGCGATGCAAGGTGTGGCGGACGATCTCCAGCCCAGCTTCAAACTCAGGGCGCACCAACTCGGCAACGCCAAGGGTGCGAAGCGTCTCCGCCTCACTATCGAGGTGGACTCGGGCCACTACATCCAGTTTAGGGTTGATCCTCAAGGCGTTCCTCACTGTCAGCTCTGCAGCTATAGGGTCGTGGAAAGTGATCACCAACACTTTTGCCTTATTCAGAACTGCCCGGGAGAGTATCTCCGGGTTGCTCGCATCTCCATAGATGTGAGGCACCTCCCTAGCGTGTAGGGCATCGATGACCCGCGGGTCGTTATCGATCACCAGATAGGAAAAACCCCTTCGCTCCAGAACCATCCCCAGATTCCGCCCCACGAGACCATGCCCGCAGATAACCACGTGGCTACTAAGCTGTAGACCCCTGCTGAACTGGGGATCAGTGCGACCGGCCAAAACCCTGGCGAACCTTTCCCCCTGGCTGAGCCTCCTATAGAGCATCGATGCTGCGCCTAAGGCGAAGGGCGTTAGTAATATAGTAATGACCGCGCTGGTTAAGGTCAAGTCGTAGAGGTATTTGGACATAACCCCCGTGCCCAGGGCAGCAGCGGCTAGTACGAAGCTGAACTCCCCGATCTGAAACATCCCGGCACCGACGTAGAGCATGGTCTTGGCACTATAGCCAAAGAGCCAAGGGATAAGGGAGCAGATGATGAACTTGCCCCCGATGATCGCGATCACCACCACACTAACCGCACCCACATTATCCACCAGGAAGCGGGGATCGATGAGCATGCCCAGGGAAACAAAGAAGAGAGTGGCAAAAATGTCGCGCAAGGGAATGACCTCGGCGAGGGCCTGATGGGCATACTCAGACTCGCTTATCAAAAGCCCGGCCACGAAAGCACCCAACGCCAGCGATATCCCGAAGTAATCGCTGGCAAAGGCTACCGCCAAGCCCAAGCCAAACACTGCCAGCAGGAAAAGCTCCCGGGAGCGCAGCCCGGCCACCCGCCTCATAACCCGGGGCAGCACCCACAACCCGAGAACAAGCATCGCCCCCAGGAAAAGCACTGCTTTAAGCGCTGCCATACCCAGCGCTGCAACCAAACCAGGCTCTCCTATGGCAGGCAGGACAACCATCATCGGCACCACCGCCAGGTCTTGCACTAGAAGAATGCCTATCATGACGCGACCGTGAGCGGTGTCCAGCTCGCCCCGCTCCATAAGGAGCTTGAGCACGATCATGGTGCTGGAAAGGGCAATGAAAAAGCCAAAGAAGAGCGCCTCCTCTAGCGGCCAGTGAAGCAATATGCCTACCACTAACCCCAGCGCCGTGGTGAGCAGGATCTGAGCCCCGCCACCCACGATGGCAACCTTTCCCATCTGCCTCAGCGTTTTCAGGGAGAACTCCAGACCCAGGGTGAAAAGGAGGAGAACAACCCCGATTTCCGCCAGGGTCCTGATCTGCTCGACTTCACCGACCAAACCAAACCCATAGGGACCAACGGCGATGCCGCCGACAAGATAGCCCAGGATGACCGGCAACCCGAGACGACGGGCAATTATCCCCCCGATGAAGGCAGCAACTAGAACGATGACCAGGACAATCAGATCGAGATTTTCCACCCTTTCTCCTCTGGAAAGCGGGTTAAGCTATTCTAGCACAGGATATAACGGCAGACCAATCATTGACAATAGACCTGCTCCCTCTGTAAACTGAGTCTACTACTACGATAGGGGTTACTATTGGCAGGGATCGAGGAGATACGCCAGCAGATTGTTTATGCCCTAAAGGGGCAGGATGCCGATTATATTGAGGTTCGCATTGAAGAGAGGGAGGCGAGCCGCATCCAGTACCGGGGGAGGGAGCTGGAGGATATTGGCCGCAGCACCAGCCTGGGGGGGAATGCGCGCGCCCTGGCAAGGGGAGGGTGGGGCTTTGTCAGCTTCAATGAGCTGAGCGGACTGCGGGATAAGGTGGCGCTTGCCGTGGAGCAGGCGCATCTTGTGGGGAAGGAGGAAAGCAAGCTTTCCCCGGTGGCGCCGGTGGTGGACATGGTGGCACCACAGATAGGAAATGATCCCACAACTGTCCCTTTGGCTCAGAAAAAACAGCTCCTCGATGAGTATAACGAGATTATCTGGGCCACCCCAAAGATTCAGACCTCCCTCATTGCTTATGGGGATAGCGAGAAATCGGTCATCTTCGCCAATTCGGAG